>CANROI010000087.1 GCA_947632165.1 uncultured Clostridia bacterium | reverse complement strand
CTGCTGCGCGAGGATCTGCAAATCGGGCTCGGCGATCGTGACGATGATTCCGATCACGAGGGACAAGAGCGCGATGTGCCAAAGCTTCCTCGAACGGGTCATGGTGGCGCCGATCTTCTCCCCGATGACGAGCATGCTCATATCCGCGCCGAGCGTAAAGCACCCCATGCCGACAATGAGCAGAAAGACGCCCGTGAGAAAGAGGACGAACGTCCCCGCGTCGAGGGGGGTGAACGCCACGGCGAGAAAGACGACGATGAGCGCGATGGGCAGGATGGAGGTGAGCGATTCGATGATCTTATCCTTGAGGGCGACGGTCACTGCTTCGCTCCTTTCGGGCCGCCCCGCTCTTCGATCGCGGTGATCTTCGCAACGCGGCGGCAATGCTTCTCCTCCCCCGAAAACGGGGTTTCGAGAAAAGTTTTTACGATATCGAGCGCAAGCGCTCCGCCCACAATGCCCGCGCCGAGGGCAAGCATGTTCGCATCGTTGTGGGCGCGGGTGAGGCGCGCGGAGGTCGCGTCGCCGCAGAGCGCGCAGCGGATCCCCCTCACCTTATTGGCTGCGATCGAGACCCCGACGCCCGTATAGCAGACCAGGATCCCGCGCTCACAGTCCCCCCGGGCGACGGCTTCCGCCGCCTTGCAGGCATAATCCGGATAGTCGCACGAGACGTTGCTGTCCGTGCCGAAGTCGGCGACTTCGTAGCCGCTCTCCTTAAGATACTCCCCGATCGTCCGCTTGAGCGCGAACCCCGCATGATCGCAGGCAAGTGCGATTTTCATATTCTTTCCTCCGTTGCCCCCGAAGGCGGGCAAAAATTTCGTATGATGAGCGGCAGACATTCGCGGATGCGCCGCAGGGTGACGCGGTAAACTTCGATGCCCTGCCCGTAGGGGTCGGGGATCTCCTTCCCGCAAAGCGCGGGAAAACTCGTCACGTTGGGGTAGCCCGCAAGGGTGCGTTCCTGCGCCTCAGTCATGCAGACGACCAGATATGCGTCCTTCACCATCTTTTCGGTGAGTTGGCGCGGCCTGAAGGTCTTGTTGACGGTGATCTTCGCCTCCGCAAGCGCCTGTGCGCTGTGGGGGCTCAGCGTGCTCCCCGGCTCGGCGCGGAGCCCGGCGGACGCCACCGCATAGCCGGTGATCTTGCGGCGGCGCAGCTCCTTTCTGAGCGCCGCTTCCGCCATCGGAGAGCGGCAGGTATTGCCCGTGCAGACGAAGAGGATCTTTTTCTTCGCCTGCTTTTTTGCCGTTTGCGTTGTCGTTTGCATCTCTCTCCTCCGCGGAGTTTATTCCGCCCCGAAGGCGCGTTTGAAGCGGTTCAGGACCCCCGCCATCACGCCGCCTTGCTCCTCGGGTTCGACGCCGATGAGCAGGGTCGCGATCTTCTCCCCCTGCCGGAGCAGGGCATAGAGCCGCCGCGCCATCACCTCGCCCGTTGCGCCGAGATCGAGCGTCTCGAAGTCCCCGACGAGCGCGGCCGTCTTGCTCTCGCAGAGGATGACGGGCTTCCCGCCCCGCGCGCGCTCGGCGGCGCCGAGGGCGCGCGCCTCCTCCGCCGTCTTGCAGCAGGCGGTGTCGCAGCGGGGCGAATAGTGCCTGTATGCCATGCCGGGACTTCTGGGCTTTTCCCCCGTCCGCATCCGGTAGACGCCGCAGTCCCCCGCGACTTCGGCGATCATCCCGCGCGTCACAAGCCCCTCGCGCAGGATCTGCGGGATCTCGCCCGTGCAGTCGAGCACGGTGCTCTCGATGCCGCCCGAACAAGCTCCGCCGTCTAAGATCAGCGGGATCTTGCCGCTGAAATCATCAAAGACGTGCCCCGCCGTCACGGGCGAGACATGTTTGGAGAGGTTGGCGCTCGGCGCGGCGACGGGGAGATCCGTCTCCCGCAGGAATGCCTGCGCGGCCGGGGACGACGGCACGCGGATCGCGAGCGTATTCAGCCCGCAGGAGACGAAGCGCGATACCTTCCCGGTGGAAGGATAGACCATGGTGAGCGGCCCGGGCAGAAACGCCTGCCGCAATGCCGCCGCATAGGGCGGTTCGCCGTCGATGAGCGCCGAAATATCGTAGCCCGCATGGACGTGCACGATGAGCGGATTATCGCTCGGGCGCCCCTTGAGCGCAAAGATCTTCTGCACGGCGCCGTCCGAAAAGGCGTTCGCGCCGAGCCCGTAGACCGTCTCGGTGTGAAAGGCGACGACCTCGCCCGCGCGGATGAGCCGCGCCGCAAGGGATTTTCCCGCCTCGGCGGGGAGGATCTTCGTCTCCATATCAATCGAAGGGCAGGCCCGGATCGTCCTCGGGCGGAGGGAACGCCTCCTCTGCGGCGGGGTTCTCCTCGAATGCGGGCTTCTTTTTCCGGTATTGCGGCTCCTCGGTGGGCAGCCCCTGGTCTTCGACGTCGACGAACTTCGTGAATTCGCCGAGGAAGCGGAGCTGGATCCTCCCCGGAGCGCCGTTTCTGTGCTTGGCGATGTTGAGTTCCACCGCGCCTTTGACGGTCGTGCCGTCGGGCGCGGGCGTTTCGTCGAGCCGGTTGATGAACATGACGATATCCGCGTCCTGCTCGATGGCGCCCGATTCACGCAGGTCGGAGAGCTGCGCCTCCTTGGTCTGGATGCGGCGGAGCTGGGAGAGCGCGATCACGGGCACGTCGAGCTCTTTTGCCATGATCTTGAGGGCGCGCGTGATGCTCGCGATCTCCTGCTGGCGATTGAATTCGCCGCCGCGCGAGAGCTGTTCGCTCTGCATGAGCTGGATATAGTCGATCATGACGAGGTCGAGCTGCCCCTCCGAGGTCTTGAGCCTTCTGCATTTCGAGAGGATCTCTGCGGGGGTCACGACGGAGGAATCGTCGATGAAGATCTTGCTTTGCCGCATGCGGTCGCCCGCAACCATGAGGTTTTTCCAATCCTTCTGCACGAGCTTGCCCGAGAGCGCCCGCTCCATGCTGACTTCGGCATAGGAGCACAGGAGCCTCTGGACGATCTCGATGCGGGGCATTTCGAGCGAAAAGACGGCGGCGACCTTCCCCCTCTGCAGACAGGCATGCTCGACGATGTTCATCGCGAGCGAAGTCTTGCCCACGCCGGGGCGCGCCGCTATGATGATGAGATTGCCCTTCTGGAGCCCGTGGGTGATGCGGTCGAGGTGCGTGAATCCCGTCTCGAGCCCGCGAAAGGCGTCGGGGTCGGATTGGATCGCTTCGAACTTCCCGATGACCGACTGCACGACCTCGCCGCCCTCGAGCCCCTCGAGCGTGGAGCCGTCCTCCTGACGGGAAATATCGTAGACGAGCTTTTCGGCGGCCGTGAGCGCCTCGCGCCCCTCCGGACTCACACGGCTGTTTTCGATGATGCTGTTTGCCGCCCGGATCAGCGCGCGGTTGATCGAATCGCGCCGCACGATCTTGAGATAGGTATCGTAGTTGGCGGCGGAGGGCACGACCTGCGCAAGTTCGGTGATGTACGCAAGCCCGCCCGCGCGCGCGAGTTTTCCGTCGCGGTCGAGCTGATCGGTGAGCGTGACGACGTCTACGGGCTTCCTCGCTCCGTAGACGGTCTTCATCGCGGCGAGGATCTCCCGGTGGGACTCCTGATAGAAGTCCTCCACCTTGAGCGATTCGAGCACATCCGTCTGGATATCCCCGTCAATGAGGATACAGCCGAGAAGCGCCGCTTCCGCGTCTAAATTGTGGGGCATCTGGTTGGTAGGCATAACTTCTCCTTATCGGCCGACGGCCGTGACATGCGCGGGATCAGCCGAGCTTTTCGAACTCCTCGAGCGCTTCGCCGAATTCCTTCATCGCAGCGAGGAAGGTCGCCTCTTCGGTGAGGTCGGCGCCCGCGATCCGGAGCAGGGAGACGGGATCGGTGGAACAGCCGCCCGAGAGGAATCCGAAGTAATCGCGGACGGCGGGCTCCCCCTCCCGCAGGATCCTGTTCGCAATGCAGATCGCCGCGGTGATCCCCGTCGCATACTTGTACACATAGAAGGAACGGTAGAAATGCGGGATGCGCGCCCACTCGATGGCGATGTTGTCGTCGTGTACGACGGCGTCGCCGTAATATTTTTCGTTGAGCGACTTATAGAGGGTGGAGAGGTTGTCCTTGTTGAGGGGCTCGCCCTCCTCTGCCATCTCATGCGCCCGCTCCTCGAACTCGGCGAACTGCGTCTGGCGGAAGAGCGTCGTACGGATCATGTCCATATAGTAGTTGAGGAGGTATTTGCGGAGTTTCAGATCCTCCGTCGTCTTCAGAAGGTATTTGAGGAGCAGCACTTCGTTGACGGTGCTTGCGACCTCCGCGACGAAGATCTTGTAGTCGGACTTCGCATAGGGCTGGTTCGCGTTCGAGAAGTGGCTGTGGATGGAGTGCCCCATCTCATGGGCGATCGTGAACACGTCGTGCGTGGTCTTCTGGTAGTTCAGAAGCACGAACGGATGATTGCCGTAGATGCCGATCGAATAGGCGCCGCTGCGCTTCCCCTCCGTCTCGCAGACGTCGATCCAGCGCTCGTCGCGGCCGCGGCGCAGCAGGGCGGCGTACGTCTCCCCGAGGGGCGAAAGCCCCTTCAGAACAAGCTCGTAGGCCTCCTCGTAGGTCAGCTTGAGGTCCGCGTCCTCCACAAGGGAGGGATAGATGTCGTACATGTACATCGTGTCGTAGCCGAAAAGCGCCTTTCGCAACGCCACATAGCGGTGGAGCAGGGGGGTGTGCTCGCCCACGACGCGGATGAGATTGTCGTAGACCCTCCGGTCGACGTCCTCATTGAAGAGCGCCATCTCGAGGCAGCTTTTATAGCCGCGGGCGTTCTTGTAAAAGATATCCTTCCTGACATTGCCGAAATAGGTCGTCGCCAACGTATTCAGGATCTTGCGGTAGGCGGAATAGTAGAGCTCATACGCCTCTTTGCGCTTCGCACGGTCCTTGCCGTTCACGATCACCGAATAGAGCCCGTGCGAAAGACGGGTCTTCTGCCCCTCGAATTCGATCTCGGGGAGGTCGAGCTCGGCGTTGTCGAGCATCTCGAACACGTCGCCCGCGCAGGAGAGCGGCTCGCTCGTCTGGGCGAGGAGGCGCTCCTCCTTTTCGGAGAGGACGTGCTTCTTCTGCGCCTTGATGCGGGAGAGCATATAGTCATAGTCTTTGAGACGGGGATCGGCGATGAACGCATCGAGCGTCTCGTCGGAAAGCGCCGTGAGTTCGGGAGTGGAGAAAGCGGTCTCCTCGTCGAGGCGGGTGAACAGGTTCATCACCCGTGCTAAATAGGAGCCGTACTTTGCGGCGCGCACATCCTCGTCGTGCTTCATGAAGGCGTAGAGATACACCCGCATGGCATCTATGGCGAACGATTCGTCGGCGGCAAAAAAGGCGAGCAGCCCCTCTGCCGTCCCGAGCGTGCCCTTATACTTTGCAAAGTCGATCCTTCCTTCGAGCGCGGCAAATGCCTCTTCCCATTTTTCGTCGCTCTCGAATACGTCCGAGATCTTCCACTTGTACTTTTCCTGAACATCCTTTCTTTCCATAATCTATAAACTCCTTGAATTTTAACAAATTTCCGCCGCCTTGCCCCACAGTCCGCCCTTTACAGAAGTAGCACGGGATATCCTCGATTTGTCACCCTGCCCCGCCCGCGTTCTATTCTCTAAGGGCGGCACGAGCCGTAGGCGAGTAGCGTGTCGAAGGGTCGCCTTGTTTTCAATGCTGCGGCGATGCTTCAACTTCGGCTGACGCCTCCGTTCAGCATGACATAATTAGAACGCTTTCGCGCTTTTCTAAATTACTGCGCGGAGCAGGGTTCCCCTGCGGCAGCGCGACACAATTTGCCGAACCCTTTCGGCTCAATGTCTGCACATGGCAGGCCTTGCGTGGCCGATAACGTTTCATGAAATCCGAAAACTAACCCCTCACGGAAAAAGATTTTGCGTAGCAAAAGATTTTTCGTGAATTTTTCGTAAACTCTTTGCGTTAGGCGGAATTCACTTCCGCCGTGCGCGACCCAATTTGCCGAACCCTTTCGGCTCAATGTCTGCACAAGGCAGGCCTTGCGTGGCCGATAACGTTTCAT
>CANROI010000086.1 GCA_947632165.1 uncultured Clostridia bacterium | reverse complement strand
ACGGTACCGCGAATTGGCCCAAGGGTTTCAGATTCGTCGGCGAACAGAAACTCACGGTCGCGGAGGGCGGCGCAAACACGCTCGCCGTCTCGCTCGAGGCGGCGCCCGTCCGCTATACTGTCACCGTAGTCTACGCCGCGTCGGAAGATGTCAACGGCGACACGATCGCGGAGGCGCCCGCTGCGGGGCTTTCGATCTCCATTCTCGACGATAAGGGCTCCGTCGGCGACGGCAAGACGGATGAGAGCGGGCTTGCGATCTTCGATCTTCCCGAGGGCAACTACACCGTCCGCATTTCCGAGTACAGCGACGTCTATGGCATTCCCGAAGACGCCGATCTCACGCTCGGCGGCGAAAAGACCGCGCTTACCGTCTCGCTTGAAACGCTCTATACGGCCGGCACGCGGAACAATCCCTTTGAACTCAAGCTCGGCGCGAACACCGTGAAGGTGGCGCCCGAGATCATCGGCAGCGGCGTCTGCTTCGCCGTCACCTCCGGGGAAACGGCGCTCTACTCCCTCAAAACGGACAGCGAGACCGCAAGCATCAACCTGGAAGTTGTCCCCGGCGGGATCTCGGGGACCGAAGAGGCCGTATTTGAGCTTGTCTCCGGCCAAAGATATCTGATTTATATCGACAATTCCGACCTGACGGGCAAGCAGTTTACCGTTACGTTCGCGGCCGCAACGCCGAAGACGGCGGCGGGCAGCGGCAGCGCGGCGGATCCCTATCAGCTCGGCGAATACGGTTGGTACCGCGTCGAAAAGACCTCCGTGTTCACCTATGCGGCGACGGAGGCGGGCAGCTGGCGCATCCGCTTCACCAACGAGTCCGCAAGCGTCTCCTTCGACGGCACCGACTACGAGGTGGGCAGCTCGGTTTACGAGTGTGTTGTTCCCTTCTCCGCAGAGGGCGCGCAGACCTTTACCTTCAACTTCACCGTGACGGACGGCGCGGCCTATTATTTCTGCTTCGAGGCATATGAACAGGGCGGCAACGTTCCGGGCGCGGAGGGCACCATCGAAAATCCCATTGTCCGCGAGGCGCTCGAAGGGGACTATGAAGTGGAGATCAAGAAGGACGGAACGGGCGAACAGGCTCTGATGATCCTCGTCTATTACAGCTTCACCCCCGCGGAGGATACGAGCTATACCATCACCTCTTCGGATACCAACTTGTGGTTCACGATGTATGAAAAGGTGCCCGTGACGGAGGAAAATGACTTGGGATTGGAGCAAGTGTTTACCTTCGGGAATGAGGCAAATGCATCTAAAACCTTCACGCTCGAGGGCGGCAAGACCTACGTCTTCAGCGTGGAGACCTACGATGAAACCCAAACGGATACCGTCGATTTCAAGATCGTCAAGAACTGATCCAAAGCAGATGCGGCCCGCAGGCAAAAGCCTGCGGGCCTTCTTTTTATCAACGAAAGATCGTTGGGCAAAGCCCGGTTTTCGGTTACTTCATCGACTTTACTTCGGTCTTGATCTCCGGGGTGACCGAGGCGAGCAGATAGTCCTTCCATTCGGCGTACTTTTTGAGCGAAGAGCGGTAGAGCGCGCGGCGGAGGTCGAACAGATCGCAGCCGCTCTCCTTGCAGATCTGCCAGAGATCCCGCACATATCCGTCCAAAACCGTCTTTGCGCGCTCGAGGATGGCGTCCGGGACGCCGTCGGAGGAGATGTCCTGCATCGGCGCCGTCGTACCGCGGCAGCACAGCCTCACCATCACGCTCAGATCGAGTTTGGCGATGGGCGCGCCCTTCATCTCGAGGTCGATCCCGCCCTCGTTTTTCAGGACGGACAGGGTCACGGTTTCATCGCGGTCGGGTACATTGAGGGTGCCGGCCTCCACATTTCCCTTGAGCAGGGAGAAGGCGAGCGTCTGTTCGCGCGGGAGCAGTCCCACCATCCGCCCCTCGGAAAAGATCGCCGTTTCCTCCGCGCTGTAGATCTTTTCGCTCTGCTGCGCGCCCGTTCCGCCCGTTCCGCCCGTTCCGCCCGCCGGGTCCTGGGAGCCGTCCTGGTCCGTCATGCGGATATAGGGCAGATAGCCGCTCTTGCTCGCGCCGTAATAGCCGATGGCGAAGTCCTTGAGGGTGTTCGTCATCACATTGCCCGATTTTTCGGCGGCGTCCGAAAACAGTTTGTCGATCGCGAGCGAAGAGGCGTCGTCGATGGCGCTCGTCGAGGAGAGGAGCTCCTTGGCGGTCCCTTCGCACACGGCGAGCTTGCACGAATCGGGCATGTATTCGCTGCGCAGAAAGTAATTCAGATAGGAGATGACGTCCTCCTTGGCGGCGTTTTCGCCGATGACGATGAGATCGCAGAAGACGAGTTTGGGCACCCAGCCCGTCTTGGAGAAGATGAGGGAGACGCAGTCGGAGATGGTCTTCCCCTCGGCGTCGATCTCGACGCTCGAGGTCCCTCCCTGGGAGCGGTCGCTCCCCTTGGGCACGGCGATCTGCGCGGTGAGCGTGAAGCCCTCCTCGCTGCGGTCGACGCCCGCGGCTAAAATGACCGCCGTCTTCTGGATGTCCACCAGCCCGAAATCGTTGGAGAAAAAGGCGAAGAGGATGACCGCGGCGAGCAGAACATACAGCTTCATGGGAATGGTCTTGATCAGATTACGCGCTTTCATGGCGTTTCCTCCTTAAAAGCAGACAGAGCGGCGGGAGCAGCACGGTAAAGACGGGAAAGATCCAGAACAGCTTTTGCGAGATGAATTCCATCGCCAGGTTGAACCGGAAGTCGAAGAAGACGGTGAACCCGAAGAAGAGCAGATTCACGCCGATCGAGAGCAAAGTGGGCAGATAGCGCTTTTTGCCGAACGCCTGCAGGACGCAGTCGATGCTCCCCTGCAGGGGCAGCGCGCTGTAGAATGCCATAACGAGCGCGAGCGCGAAGATGAATACATAGTCGATCCGTCCGAGCGCGGTGATCGCGGAGTAGTACTTCGAGGTCTTGGTGAAGGCGAAGAGCTGGTTGCCCGCGGTCCCCTCGAAGATCCCGAAGAAGGTGACGAGGAAGAGGAGCACGGCGAACCCACCCGCGAGGTAGCACAGCGTTCCCTTCCAGGCGGCGCCCCGTTTGTATTCGATCTTCCCGAGAAGGGGGATCAAAAGCGCGGAGTCGAAGAACCAGCTGAAGGACAGGGCAGTGCTCCCCGCGATCCCCTTGAGCCCCGCGCTCCCGACGGGCAGCACGGCGAGGTAGTCGGCGTTGGTCGCCGAGAAGACGAGGATCCCCGCAAAAGAGACGATCGCCATGGGACCGAGGATATCCCAGACCCGCCCGAAGGAGGCAAGGGGCTTCGCGCACAGGTACGCAGAGAAGAGGAAGAAGGGAGAAAAGGCGGCGAGGGAGGGCAAGGTGTCGTAAAAGACGCCCCGCACGAAGATCTGCTGCTCGAGGAGGGGCAGAAGCGCCGCATAGAGCAAAAAGAGGGCAAAGAGCACGCTCAGGATCTTGGCTATAATCTGCCCGAAGGTATCGGCGAGGAGCTCATAGAAGCTCTTCCCGCGCTTTGCGAGCAGGAGCACGCAAAAGATGACCGCGGACTGCACGAGGACGTGAAAGAGCGCGGGGATCCAGAGGTCTCCCCCCGCATTGGCGGCGAGCCGCGCAGGCAGGATGACGAGCTTCCCGACGGGCGCGACGCATCCGAGCAGGAAAAACAGTTGGCGTTGAGAGATCTTATTCATTTCCGAGCCTCCTCTTGTTGGGGCTCTTCAGCGTGCGCGGACGCAGTTCGAGAGAGCCGAGGTTGTATTTCACGATGGAATCGCGCAGATCCCTCCCCACGATGGGGGAGAAGGGCGCGAGCACCGGCGTGCCGAAGTTTTCGGTCGTGACGACATAGAGCAGGATGAACCCCGTCAGCAGGATGATGCCGTAAGTCCCCACACTGCCCGCAACGAGGAGCATCGCGAGCCGCACGACGCTCGTCACCTCGATGAGGTTGGGGACGGCGTACAGCCCGATGCCGCTGAAGGCAATGATGATGATCGCGGGGGTGGAGACAAAGCCCGCGGAGACCGCCGTCTCGCCGAGCACGAGGGCGCCCACGACGGAGAGCGCCATGCCGACGTATTTCGGCATGCGGATGCTCGCCTCGTTCAGGATCTCGAGCACGAACAGCACGAGCAGCATCTCGAGCGAGGGCGAGAAGGGGATGTCGCGGATGCTTCCAGCGATCGTGAGCAGGAGCTTGACGGGGAAGAGCTGCAGTTTGAACAGCTGCGCCGCGATGTAGAAGGCGGGCAGGTAGATCGCCACAAAGAGCGCGAGCAGGCGCAGAAGGCGGGTGAAGGTCGCGCGGTAGGGCGGCACGAAGTAGTCCTCGCTCGACTGAAAGTCCTCGACGAGGAGATAGGGCGCCGTGAGCGCGATGGGGGAGCCGTCCACAAGGATCCCGACCCGTCCTTCGGCGATCTTCGCGCAGAAGATATCCGGTTTTTCGGTCGTCCCAATCTGTTTGAGCAGGGAATAGGGGCGGGAGGCGAGAAAGTGGGTGAGATAGGAGGAGTCGGGCACGATGTCGAGGTCGATCTCCTCAAGTTTCGTCTTGATCTCTTCCACCGTTTGTTTCACCGAGGTCCCCTCGAGGTAGCAGACGGCAACGTAGGTCTGCGACCGCCTGCCCACATTGAGAAATTCGATCTTAAGTTCGGGCGTCTTGAGCCTGCGCCGCACGAGCGAAGTGTTGATCTTGATGTCCTCGATGAAGCCCTCGCGGGGGCCTTTGACGGCGACGTCGGTGGAGGGCTCCGCGATCGCGCGGACGAACACTTTTTTGGTGCCGACGATGATCGCCTCGTCCATGTCCTCGAAGAGGAGGACGGGGTTGCCCGCAAGCACCTCTTCCGAGAGCTTTGCAAGGTCGGTCTCGGTGCGTTTTTCGGGCGAAGTGATCTTTCGGCCGACCTCTTCCGCGGTCGGTTTGCCGTCGTAGTGCAAAAGGGGACGGATCACCTGTTCGCCCAAGAGCTCCTTGTCGGTGATGGGATCGGCAAAGAGGACGGTGAACGCGAGCCCCTTGACGGAGACAAAGTCGAATGTGAGGATATCTTCGGCGGGCAGCAGCTGCTTCAGCGTCCCGAGGTCCCGGTCGAGCTTTCCTGTGATTTTCATAAAAAAAGTATTTGGAAAAGCGCGCCGATTATACGAATTGCGGCGATTTACTTGTCAAACACAATAAGTTGTGGTATAATGCCTATAAGAACACTATGAGGATACATATGAGAAACCTCGCGAGAAAAAATATACAGATCATTGCGGCACTCGGCTTGTTTGTGCTGGCGCTGCTGTCGGCGTTTGTGCTGCTTCGGTTCCCTGCGCCCGTGCGCGCGGACGAGACCCAAAATATCCCCACGGAGGGCGGAAATCTTGCCGGGGGGAGTTATACTTTATCTGCGGACGTCACGGTACAAAGTACTTTGCAGATTTCGACAGCCGTCACGATCGACCTCAACGGGCATGCACTCTCTTTGGAAGAGGGGCAGGAGGGCTCTGTGATCCAGCTGATGAGCGGCAGCCTCACCCTCAAAAGCAGTTCGGGGCAAGGCGAGATCAAGGGCGGAAGTAGCCAGACGGGCGGCGGGATCTACGCCGGTGGAACGCTTACATTGAGCGGGAACGTCAAGATTACCGACAACACGGGCAGCAATATCTATCTCTCGAACAACAACAAGATCACGCTTGATAATTTTACCGGCAATGTCGGCATTTCAATGGGAACCCCCGGAACATTTACCGACAATGAAGTTACAAACGGCACGTTTACTTCGGATAACAAGGGCTATTCGGTGGTGGGAAAAGAGCTGAAGATCGCGAAGCTACAGTCGATCACGGCAAGCTATACAAATACCGGAAAAGTCTTTCCCACGACGGAGCTCGAAGATCTCAAATCGAACGTGACCGTCACGGGCACGAACGAGAACAACGCACCCTACATCGGGCAAATCAAGTACACCCTTGCGGTGGTCGTGCCGGGCGCGCCCGCGGATCCGCCCGAAACGGACGAAGCGGACGAAACGCCCGAAACTCCCAAGACCGAGACGAAGAATGAGCTCTCCCTCGGCAAAAACACCATTCTCGT
>CANROI010000085.1 GCA_947632165.1 uncultured Clostridia bacterium | reverse complement strand
CAGGAGGAGTTCCATAAGATCGTGCGGGCGGTCTCCCGCCGTCCGGGGATCGTCTATGAATACGAAGGGGGGAGGGCGGTCTACGACGAGATCGAGGATCCGCTTCCCTTCGACATAGAGGCGCCGATCGTCGAGATCGGGGATCGCGAC
Source organism: uncultured Clostridia bacterium (assembly GCA_947632165.1). Taxonomy (GTDB): domain Bacteria; phylum Bacillota; class Clostridia; order Christensenellales; family Borkfalkiaceae; genus Gallimonas. The sequence continues at coordinate 5,969 of CANROI010000085.1, read as the reverse complement.
TATGCCTTCTTCTACCGCGATCTCATGGAGGACATGGAGAAGTATGCGGGCAAGATCGTGCGATTCAAGGGGCTCGTCGCGCTGGATAAGAAGATGAAGTACGGCACGATCGTCATCGGGCGGCACATCATGACCTGTTGCGAGGCGGACATCCGTTACAGCGGGCTCGTCGTCAAGCACGCGAGCAATCTTCCGCTCAAGACGCGGGATTGGGTCATGATCACCGCCCGCATCGATATCGCCTACGATAAAATCTACGGACAGGAGGGCCCCGTCCTCAAGGCGAGTGCGCTCGACTACGCCGAGCCGCCCGAACAGGAGCTGGCGACGTTCTATTGATATGAAAAGAAAGTCCTCACCCTATTTCATCATCGTGGTCGGATTTTTCGCGCTCATCCTCATCGGGTTCGGGCTTCTGATGCTGCCCATCTCCGTAAAAGAGGGCGTGTCGCTCAAGGCGGTGGACGCCTTCTTTCTCTCGGCGAGCGCGGTCTGCATCACGGGGCTCTCGCCCGTCAACCTCATCGAGACCTTCACGGGCTTCGGGCAGGCGGTGATCGCCTTTCTTGTGCAGGTGGGGGGGCTCGGCTTCGTGACGATCGCAATGACGGCGATCGCGATGATCGGCGTGCGGCTCGGGATCATGAACCGCCTGCTCCTCGACGAGACGCTCGGCACGGGCGGACGGCTCGATTACCGCAGGTTTTTGCTGCGTGCCGTCGGATTTACGTTGGTTTTCGAGCTGATCGGATTTATTTTCAACCTCATTGCGCTTCGGCAGGACTATTCGGGCGGAGAGCTCGTTTGGATCTCGCTGTTCCATTCGGTCTCGGCGTTCAACAACGCGGGGCTCGACCTCTTCGGCGGGAGCATGGCGCCCTATTCCGACAACATTCTGCTGCTTCTGAATACCTCGCTGCTGACGATCGTGGGCGGGCTCGGGTTCATCGTGCTCAACGACGTCTTCCTCGCGCGCAAATGGAAGCGGTTCACGGTGCACACGAAGATCGTGCTCGTGATGACGCCCGTTCTGCTGTTGGCCGGAACGCTCGCGATCTTCTTCTCGGAGTGGGGGAAGATCGATTTCATGAACGCCTTCTTCATGAGCGCGATGGCGCGCACCTGCGGATTTTCGACGCAGGCGCTCGAGCAGTGGAACAATGCGTCTCTGTGCTTTCTCGATCTTCTGATGTTCATCGGCGCGGGGCCGGTGTCGACGGGCGGCGGGATCAAATGCACGACCTGCTTCGTCTTTCTGGCGGCGCTGATCGCGCTGGTCAAGGGGAAGCCGACGGTGGTGTTCCGCAGGCGGATCACCCGCGAGGCGCTCATCCACGCGATGCTCGTGACGGTGCTGGCGTTCGTCTATGCCTTCTTTACGGGAATGGTGCTCTGCGCCTTCGAACCCGAACAGAACGCGCTGTTTCTGTTCACGGAGGGGATCTCGGCGCTCGCAAATGTGGGATTTTCGGCGGCGGTGACGCCGACGCTGACGGTGGCAAGTAAGCTCATCCTGTCGCTCGCGATGTATGTGGGCAGGGTCGGCTTCATGACGCTGCTCCTCGTATTCCGGAAGCGAAACCAGGGGAGCGGCAGTTTGCACTATGTAAGTGCGGATATCATCATAGGTTAAGGAGAATTATGAACAAGGATTTTGCGATCATCGGGCTGGGCGCGTTCGGGCGGCAGCTGAGCATGGAACTTTCCCGCCAGGGCGCGGATGTGATCGCGCTCGACATCGACGAGGAGCGCGTGAACGAGGTGGCGGACTATGTCGCGAGCGTATTCTGCTGCGACAGCACCAAGCGGAGCGCCCTCGAACAGCTCAATCTGCAAGAGGCAGACTGCGTAGTCGTGGCGATCGGCGATAAGCTCGAGGCGGTCATCTTAACGATCATCCTGCTCAAGGAGATGGGCGTGAAGAAGATCATCGCGCGTTCGGAGGACGAGAGCGTCAAGCGCGTGCTCCTGCATCTCGGGGTGGACGAGGTCATCGATACGCGGGAACTCGCCGTCAACAGCCTGAGTTACCGCCTCTTGAGCCGCAGCGTCACCCAATACTTCGAGGTCACTTCGGATCACAGCGTCGCGACTGTGCGCTATGACGCGAAGGAGCCCTCGCCCTCGCTCGTCGACATGGATCTGCGCGGAAAGTACGGGCTCAACGTTCTGTTGATCCGCCGCAACGGCAAGGAGATCATCCCCGGCAAGTCCGACCGCTTCGAAACGGGCGACGAGGTCGTGGTATTCGGGTCGAAGAGCTCGATCAGAAGGTGGGACAGAAAGCAGAGACCGTAATCCGGAGCGGAAGAGAATATGAAAGTCATCATCGTCGGCATGGGCCGGGTGGGCATGACGCTCACGGAAGAACTTCGGCGCGAGGGACATGACATCGTTGCCATCGAACAGGACGCGAACATTCTGCAGGACTGCGTCAACCGCTACGACATACAGGGGATCACCGGGAACGGCTGCAGCGCCTCGATTCTGCGCAACGCGGGCGTGGAGGACTGCGACATGCTCATCTCCATCATGGCGAGCGATGAGCGCAATATCCTCTGCTGCGTCGTCGCCAAGGCGCTGGGCGCGCGGCACCTCATTGCCCGTGTCCGCGATCCGGAATACTTCGCGCAGTTCGATTTCCTGCGCAGCAAACTCGGGATCGGGATGCTTGTCAATCCCGAGGAGTCCGCCTCCCACGAGATCATGCGCATCCTGCGCTTCCCCGCGGCGACCAAGATCAATTCCTTCTCCCGCGGGAAAGTGGACATTGTGGAGTTCAAACTCTCCCGCAACAGCAAGCTCGTGGGGCTCACGCTTGCGGAGATCCGCAAAAAGAGCAAGATCGCCGTCCTCTTTGTGGCGATCGAGCGCAACGGCGACATTCTTGTCCCCGGTGGCCATGTCACGCTGCACGCCGACGATGTCGTCAGCGTCTGCGCCAAGCATCTCGAAATGAGCACTTTCTTCCGCTCCTTCGGAATTTTCAAGGAGCGTGCCGATACCGTCATGATCCTCGGCAGCGGGGACGACGTCTTCTACCTCGCACACGAACTCGAGGAGAGCGGATTTTTCGTCAAGGTGATCTGCAACTCCTATGAGCGCAGCGTGGAGATCAAGGGCGGGCTGAAGCATTCCGTTGTCGTCTGCGGCGACTATACCGACCGTGCGGTACTCGAGCGGGAGGGGATCGCCGACGCCGACGCCGTCGTCTCCATGTCCCACTACGACGAGAACAACATCGTCACCTCCCTCTTCGCGAAAGCGAGAGGGGTGGAAAAGCCCATCGCCATCCTGCGCGGCGACTCCTACCGCGGCCTGCTCGAGACGGTGGACCTCGATACCGCGATCTCGCCCTACCGGCTCGCGGCCGCCGAAGTGGCGCGCTATGTCCGCGCCGTCAACGTGGAGGACGGGAACAGCATCAAGGCGATGTATAAACTCGCCGACGAGCGGGTCGAGGCGCTTTTGTTCGGCGTCAACGGAAGCGAACGGTTCGTGGGCAAGCCGCTCAAGGATCTTGCGCTCCGCAAGGGCATCCTGATCGCCGCCGTGGTGCGCGGCAAGGGCGTCTTTATCCCGGACGGCAACTTTGTGCTCGGCCCGAGCGACGAGATCATCGTCGTCTCTTCCGGCAAGATCATTCTCGAGCTGGAGGACATTCTCGACTCATGAATTATCGGGCGATCATCTATTATCCCGGAACGATCCTCAAAGTCGTGGCGGCGTTTCTGGCGCTTCCCTTTGCCACGGCGATCTGTTATGCCATTGCGCAGGTGGACAGCTGGGAATGTCTGCTGCCCTTCGTCTATACGGCGCTGATCTTTCTCGGCGCCGGCTTTTTGATTGCCCCCAAGGCGCCCGCGAACAGGCAATTCGGCGCCAAGGAGGGGCTGCTCATCGTCGGGCTGTCGTGGATCGTCATCTCGCTCATCGGCGCGCTGCCCTATGTGTTCAGCGGCACGACGGACTACTTCAACGCGGTCTTCGAGACGATCAGCGGCTTCACGACGACCGGCGCGACCATTCTCGACGACATCGAGGCCGTGCCGCACGGCGTTCTGATGTGGCGCTCGCTCACCCATTGGTTGGGCGGCATGGGGATCCTCGTCTTTCTGCTCGCGGTCATGCCCTCTTCGGACGGAAGCACCTTCCAACTCATGAAGTTCGAATCCCCCGGCCCGCAGGTCGGTAAGCTCGTCAGCAAGGTGCGCCACTCCGCGGCGATCTCCTACTTCATCTACCTCGGGCTCACCGTCGTGCAGATCGTCTTTCTGCTTGCGGGCGGGAACTCCCTCTTCGAGAGCATGACGCTCACGTTTTCCACGGCGGGCACGGGCGGGTTCGCCGTCAAGAACGACAGCATCGCGGGCTACAGCGTCTACACGCAGATCGTGCTCATCGTGTTCATGCTTATCTTCTCGCTGAACTTCAACTTCTACTATCTGATCGTCATCGGGAAGATCTCGGCGGCGCTCCGGAACGAGGAGGTCATCTCCTATCTCATCTACATTGTGATGTGCATCGCCGCCGTTACCGCCTGCGTGTTCTCGGTGGCGGGGAGCTTCGGGCAGGCACTGCTCGATTCCGCATTTGCGGTCACCTCCATCGCCTCGACGACGGGCTTCACGACGCTCGACTATGCCCAGTGGTCCGAGGGGGCGCGGGCGATCCTCGCGATCACCACCGTCGTGGGAACCTGCGCGGGGAGCACGGGCGGCGGGCTCAAATTCTCCCGCGTGATCATTCTCTTCAAGACGGCGGGCGTGTCCCTTCTGAATGCGCTCCGCCCCAACAGTGTGCACGTCGTCAAGCTCGACGGCAAGCCCTTCGGCAGGAACGAAACGGAGAGCGTCACGGGGTTCTTCCTCCTGAGCTTTCTGGTCGTCGCGGGATCGGTGGTGCTGCTGTGCCTCTTCGGCAACGAATTTTCCAAGTCCTTCTATACGACGATCACGATGTTCAACAACGTGGGGCCCTGCCTCGCGCGCAATCCGGGCGCCCTTTCCTCCTATTACTCGTTCCATCCCGTGGCGTGGGCGAACTATGCCTCCAAGACCGTGATGATGCTCAATATGCTCATCGGGCGGCTGGAGGTCTATCCCATTCTGCTACTCGCGGCGCCGCAGTCGTGGTCGCGCAGATTTTAAGCGATTTTTCGGGAAAAACGGCCCGTTTTTGCAGCCAAACTGCGAAAAAATCGGTTTTGCATAGTACTATGTCAGACATAATGGAGACAAAATGAGCGAGATCCCCGCATTTTTGAGTAAATACCTTGAAGAGCAGTACGGCTGTGAGGCGGAGCGGATCAAGTCCGGATACGGCAAAAAACGCCCCGTCACGCTGCGTGCCAACACGCTCAAATGCACGGCGGAGGAAGTGGAGCGGGAGCTCGCCCGCGCCGGATTTGCGGCCGAGCGGGCGCCCTGGTATCCGGACGCCTTCGCCGTGGAGGGGACCGAGCAGGCGCTTCTTAAGACGGAGCTTTACCGATCCGGCAAGATCTATCTGCAGAGTTTTTCCTCGATGCTTCCGCCCCTTCTTCTGGCGCCGCGGGCGGGGGAGAACATCCTCGATATGACGGCGGCGCCCGGCGGCAAGACCACCCAGATGCTCGCGCTCTCGGGCGGAGGTGCGCTCATCACGGCCTGCGAGAAGGACGGGATCCGCTTCGACAGGCTGAAGTTCAATTTAGCGCGGCAGGGAGCGGGAAGGGTGAACGCCATGCACCTCGACGCGACCCGCCTCAGCGATTTTCTTCGCTTCGACAAGATCCTGCTCGACGCGCCCTGCAGCGGCAGCGGTTCGCTTGCGCCGAAGCCGATCACGGAGGCGCTCCTCCGCGGCTGTATGCGCACGCAGGAGGCGCTCTTGACGAAGGCGTTGAAGCTGCTGTCGAAGGGGGGCACGCTCGTCTATTCCACCTGTTCGGTGCTCAAGCAGGAGAACGAAGAGATGCTCCGCAAAGT
>CANROI010000084.1 GCA_947632165.1 uncultured Clostridia bacterium | reverse complement strand
AGCCCCTCGATATCGTCGACAAAGCAGGACTTCTTGAGGTCCTCGGGCAGCTTCTTGCCGATCGCGGCAGAGGTCGGGGAGACGTGCTTGAAGCTCGTTGCGGCGACAAAGCCCGTGTTTTCCCTGATCTCCTTGACGAGCTGCCAGGAATTGAGCGCATCGAGGAAGTTGATATAGCCCGGCCTGCCGTTCAAGATCTCAACGGGCAGCTCGCTCCCGTCCGCCATAAAGATGCGGGCGGGCTTCTGGTTGGGATTGCAGCCGTATTTCAAAGAAAATTCGTTCATCTTCTCACCTCTGAGTATTTGTTGATCATCACCTGCTCGCTCGCTCCCGTCTTCAGATCGTAGGCGCGGCAGACGAGGGAGATCTTGTTGTCCGCATCGAGGTTGTTCCAGATCTCGTCCGCAAATTCCTTGAGATCGTTCCCGATCCGCACCCGCTCGGGGTCGCCCGTGAAGGAGGGCAGCGGCGTTCCGTCCTTTTTATAGGTGTGGAGGAAGTGCCCCGTGCCATTCTCCGGCTCATAGGTGTAGAATGCCCGCGTGCAGCGCTTGCCCTTTCCGTCCTCGTTCCTGAGGATGGAGAGCTCGTAGGAATATTCCGAGGCCCGCTTGCCGAGATGAAGGATGGCGCTGATCCTCGGCGTATAGTTCGGCGCGTCCGGCTCGAACGTGCGCTGCATGAGCGCATGGCGGAAACAATGTCCGCCCTTCAGGGACTGCTCGATCGTGTCCGTCTGGTCGCCGTTGGTGACGATGACGTTCCTCCCCACGCATTTCACGGGGGAATAGATGATGAGGGAGGGATCCCGCACCTTGGAGGGATCGAAGGGCTCCGTGCGCACCTCGTCTCCGTAGCCGACGAACACGCGGTTGCGGGAGTTCTCGCTCCTGCCCATGATGAAATAGGCGAACACGGCCCTCTTTCCGTCCTTGCTCTTGCCGACGATGATGCCCCGCCCGGGATAGGAATTTCCCTTGAGGGCGCGCTCCAAGCTCTTTCTGATGTTGCTCATTTCAATCTCCTTTGAGTTTTTTGCAGACTTGCTCCACGGCCTCGGGGAAAATGACCCACTCCGCTTCGCGCATGACCCGTTTTTGCAGGGTCTCGGGGGTGTCCCCCTCCCGCACCTCCACCGCCCGCTGGGCGATGATGGGGCCGCCGTCGCACTCCTCCGTGACATAGTGGACGGTCGCGCCCGTCACTTTTACGCCGCGGGCGAGCACCGCCTCGTGCACATGCAGACCGTACATACCCATGCCGCAGAAGGAGGGAATGAGCGCGGGATGGATGTTGACGATCCTCCCGGGGAATTTCCGCACAAACGAGGCGGAGAGCACGGTCATGAACCCTGCGAGCACGACGAGCCCGATCCCCTCCTCTTTGAGGAGGGCGGCGATCTTCTCCTCCCGCTCGGCGCGGGGGAGCTTTTTCTTATCAAATACGGCGCGCTTCACGCCCTGCCGCTCGGCGCGGACGAGCGCATGGGCCGAGGGGCTGTCCGCAACCACGAGGACGATCTCCCCGTCCGGGATGAGCCCCGCCTCTCCGGCATTGAGAAGCGCCTGCAGATTGGTCCCGCCGCCCGAACAGAGGACGGCAATTCTGATCTTTTTCATATGCTCACAAAATCTCGACGCCGCTGCCCTCTGCGATCTCGCCGAGGACATAGCCCTCTTCGCCGTTCGCTTTCAGGATCGCAAGCGACCTTTCGACGTCCTCTTTGGCAACGACAATGCTCATGCCGACGCCCATATTGAAGGTATTGAACATATCGTGCTCGGAAATCTGCCCCCTCTCCCCGATCAGGGAGAAGATCGCGGGCGTCTTCACATCGCACTTTCTGATCTTCACACCGAGCCCCTGCGGAAGGGAACGGGGCATGTTCTCATAGAATCCGCCGCCCGTGATGTGGGAGATCCCCTTGACCTCCACCTCCCGAAGGAGCGCGAGCACGGGTTTTACATAGATCTTGGTCGGGGCGAGCAACGTCTCGCCGAGGGACTTGCCGCCGAGCTCCTTCACGGGGGCCTTGAGGTCGCAATGCTCGACGTCGAACACCTTTCTCACGAGCGAGAAACCGTTCGAATGCACCCCCGAAGAGGGCAATGCGAGCATGACGTCCCCCGCCTTCATCCTGTTCTTGTCGATGAGCTTGCTCCTGTCCGCAATGCCGACCGTGAAGCCCGCAAGGTCGTAATCTTCCTCGGGCATCGTGCCGGGATGTTCCGCGGTCTCGCCGCCGATGAGCGCACAGCCCGCCCTCACGCAGCCCTCGGCGACGCCGCCGACGATCGTTGCAATCTTTTCGGGGACGTTCTTCCCGCAGGCGATATAGTCGAGGAAGAAGAGGGGCTTTGCGCCGCAGCAGACGACGTCGTTCACGCACATTGCGACGCAGTCGATCCCGATCGTGTCGTGCCGGTCCATCAGAATGGCGAGGCGGAGCTTGGTGCCCACGCCGTCGGTGCCCGAGACGAGCACGGGCTCCTTCATCCCCGCGGTCGCGAGCGGGAACAGCCCGCCGAAGTCGCCGATGTCCTCCATGCCCTCCGTGAGCGTGCGGCGGACGTGCTTCTTCATGAGCTCCACTGCCTTGTATCCGGCGGTGATGTCCACCCCCGCCGCTTTGTAACTTTCGGAATAACTGTTCTTCATATCGGATCCTTATGATCTGCCGCGCCGGGAGATCACTTGTTTTTGAATTTCGGGTTTTCGCTGATCGGCCTCTCCCAACGCTCGAAGCGGGTCTTGGCCGTCTCTTTGGGCTCTTCTGTGGGGTAGTTCCCGTCGAAGCATGCCGTGCAGAAGCCCGTGCCGTCGCCGCCCGTCAGGAACGCGACGTGCTTCAGATCGAGATATCCGACCGAATCGGCGCCGATGATCTGCGCGATCTCATCGACGGTGTGATGGCAGGCGATGAGGTTCTCGCGGGAGTCGATGTCCGTGCCGTAGTAGCACGGATTGAGGAATGCGGGAGCGGAAGAGAGCATGTGGACCTCTTTGGCGCCCGCGTTCCTGAGCATGCGCACGATGCGTTCGCAGGTCGTGCCGCGGACGATCGAGTCGTCCACGAGTACGACGCGCTTGCCCTCGATCGCCGACTTGAGCACGTTGAGCTTGATGCGGACCCTGTCCTCGCGCGCAGCCTGTCCGGGTGCGATGAACGTGCGTCCGATGTACTTGTTCTTGATGAATCCGATGCCGTAGGGAATGCCCGAGGCCTCGGCGTAGCCGTACGCCGCGTCGAGCCCCGAGTCGGGCACGCCGACGACGATATCCGCGTCGATATGATACTGCTGAGCGAGGAATCTGCCCGCCTGCTTTCTCGCCTCGTGCACCGATTTCCCCTCGATCACCGAGTCGGGACGGGCGATATAGAGGTATTCGAACACACAGAGGGACTTCTTCCCGCCGCAGTGGCTGCGGTCGGATACGATGCCGTTCTTCGTGAACACGAGCATTTCGCCCGGCTCCAGCTCCCGCTCGAGCTTCACGCCGACGGAATCGAGCGCGCAGCTCTCGGAGGCGACAACATAGGCGCCGTCCTCCCGCCGGCCGTAGCAGAGGGGATGGAAGCCGTGCGGATCGCGCACCGCGATCAACTTGCTCGGCGACATTACCAAAAAGGAATAGGCGCCCCTGAGCTTGTCCATCGTGGATAAGACCGCCTCTTCGATGGAACGGGATCTCACCCGCTCCTTCGTGATGATATAGGCGATCACCTCGCTGTCCGCCGTGGTGTGGAAGATGCTCCCCTCCCCCTCGAGGCTGCTCCTGAGCTCGAACGCGTTGACCAGATTCCCGTTGTGCGCGAGCGCCATGTTCCCCTTGAGGTGGTTGACGACGATGGGCTGGGCGTTCTCCCTGCCCCCGTTGCCGGTGGTGGAATAGCGGACATGCCCGATCGCCATGTTCCCCTCTCCGAGTTTCTTGAGCACGTCGGAGGTGAACACGTCGTTCACGAGGCCCGTGTCCTTATAGCTGTGAAAGACGCCGTCGTCGTTTACGACGATGCCCGCGGATTCCTGCCCTCTGTGCTGCAGCGCAAAGAGCGCATAGTATGCCGTGGAGGCAACGTCCTGTTTGTCGGGGGCGAAGATCCCAAACACCCCGCATTCTTCATGAAGATTACTCATCCGTATCCTCCTGTTGTTTTCGGCGGGCAGCCTCCCGCGGTTATTCCGCGGAGGTCACGCGCTTGAAGATCTCTTTATAGGCGTCCTCGACGCCGCCCATATCCCTGCGGAAACGGTCCTTATCGAGCTTTTCGCCCGTCTTTGCGTCCCAGAAGCGGCAGGTGTCGGGGCTGATCTCGTCGGCGAGGACGATCGTCCCGTCGGGAAGGCGGCCGAACTCCAACTTGAAGTCGATGAGCCGCACGCCCAAATGAAGGAAGTACTCCTTGAGCACCTCGTTCACGCGGAACGCATACTTTTCGATGGTCGCGATCTCCTCTTTCGTCGCAAGATGCAGCGCGAGCGCATGATAGCTGTTGATGAGCGGATCGTCGAGCGCGTCGCATTTATAGGAGAACTCGATGGTGGGTTCGTCGAACACGATGCCCTCCTCCACGCCGTAGCGCTTTGCAAAGCTCCCCGCGGAGACATTGCGGATGATCACCTCGAGCGGGACGATCTTCACCTTCTTGACGAGGGTATCCCGGTCGGAGAGCTCCTTCACGAAGTGGGTGGGAACGCCCTTCTTTTCGAGGAGCTGCATGAGCATGTTGGACATCTTGTTGTTCACGACGCCCTTGCCGACGATCGTGCCTTTTTTCTGCCCGTTGAACGCGGTCGCGTCGTCTTTATAGGAGACGATGCAGAGGTCCTTGTCCTCCGTAGCGTAAACCTTCTTTGCCTTGCCCTCATAGAGCTGAACCGTCTTTTCCATAATGTATATTCTCCTTAAAGTGGTTTTTTGGTTTCGTTGCGCAGATATTTATCGTCTTCGAGCACCTTCTCCGCCGCTTTTTTGCGCGTGAGAATGAGCTTCTCCCGAAGGGCACCGTCGCTCACGGCGAGGATCTCCGCCGCGAGATAGGCGGCGTTCTTCGCGCCGTCGATGGCGACCGTCGCGACGGGGATGCCGGAGGGCATCATGACCGTCGACAGCAGGGCGTCCATTCCGCCCAAAGAGCCGCTCTTGATGGGGATGCCGATGACGGGCAGCACGGTGTTTGCCGCAAACGCGCCCGCAAGGTGCGCCGCCATGCCCGCCGCGCAGATGATGACGCCGAATCCGTTCTCGATCGCGTGCTCCGCAAACTCCTTCGCCTCCGCAGGCGTGCGGTGCGCGGAATAGACGTGCGTCTCGCACGGGATCTCCAATTCTCCGAGTACCTCGCGCGCCTTCTCCACGACGGGAAGATCGGACGCGCTGCCCATGATCAATGCCACTTTTTTCATCTCATCCTCCGAAATATAAAAGGCGGCTGATTTTTTCCTGTGCGAAAAAAACCGCTGCCTTCTCAGAACGTCATCGAATTGTTTTTCCCGCCTTGCCGCGGGCGCTTACTCTGTTCATAGCCCTATTATAGTACATCCCGAAGAGATAGTCAAGCGTTCGAGGCTCGCTTTTCCGCCCTTCCCGCGATAATTTCCGCGCGGCGCCAAAAGCTACGAGGTCGAGGCGATTTGTCCCCTAAAAAAGTGCAAAAATGTAAATTCACATTTTATTTTTCATTTTTTCTGTTATTTTTCAGTGGATTCGCCTTATAAACATGAAAATTTGTTAAATTCTAACAAAAATGACTTCTGAAAATTTTTTGCGAATTTGATTGACTGCACACCCGTGAAATGCTATACTTCGGGCTGCATCGAGGGAACCCGCCCGTGCGGGCGGGTTGGGCCCCGAAATCTTTTTGGGAGGTGTGATCATATGAAAAAAATCCTGAATTGGTTGCGCTATGTCAGGAGCCTTATGAGGGCGTAACACAAGACGACGAGGTGCCCGCCGCGGATTTCCGCGGCGGGCACTGCCTTTACACTGGGTGCGCTCGGCAGGACAACAAACAGGCGTTCCCAATGTGTCATTCCGCTCTCGCCTTTTCCGTCATTCCGAGCCCGAAGGGCGCCCCGCCCGCATTCTATTCTCCAAGGGCGGCACGAGGAGCGTCAGCGACGAAGTAGTGAATCCCCTCATGCCAA
>CANROI010000083.1 GCA_947632165.1 uncultured Clostridia bacterium | reverse complement strand
CGACAGGAATCGAACCTGCATGGTCTCCCACAAGATCCTTAGTCTTGCGCGTCTGCCAGTTCCGCCACGACCGCTTATATGGGCTGATCCGGCAAATTCAGCCGAACAGCTTATTTACTATACAACATTCCAAAGCAAAAGTCAAGTTTTAATGATAAAAAAACAGATAAATTTTGCGGAATTTCTCCACTTTTTTTACGTAGCGCGCCGTCTCGGGATAGGGAATGTGGGTCAGATTCTTTCCGTCGGGGGAAAATTCCCCGCTTTTGAGCCACTCCGCGACGACGCCCTCGCCCGCGTTGTAGGCGGCGAGCGCCGTTCCGCGCACGGGGAACCGCTCCATAAGATAGGCAAGGTACCGGCAGCCGAGCGCCGCATTGTAGCTCCCCTCCGTGAGCCTTTCCGCCTCGAACGGCACCCGGTCTTTTCGGCAGATGAACTCCGCCGTGGAGGGCAGAAGCTGCATGAGCCCCACCGCCCCCGCCGCGCTGACGGCGTCCTCCCTAAAGCCGCTCTCCGCCTTCATGACGGCAAACACGAGCGCGGGCTCGACTCCGCTCCGCTCGACGGTCTCCCGCTGCGGACGGCGGTAGGAAACGCATCCGAACAGGAGCGCGCCCAAACATCCCGCAAGCAGCAGCGCCATGATCGCCGCGATCTTTTTCCTCTTTTTGTTCATTCCAAGCAACAGTATGCGCGGATCCCGAAAAAGAGAACGCTCCCTTGGGCCTTTCATGGCGCCGAAAGCGGAAATTCAAAAAAATGTATTGCCGATCTGTTTGCCTAAAGTCTTCCGCCGTGCTATAATAATTCGGAATTTGCAATCTGCGTGATCTTATGGCAAAAGAAATCGATATGACTTCCCGCAAGGGAATGCTGAAAAATCTCATCCGCTTCGTATCGCCGCTGATGTTCTCGGGTATTCTGCAGCTGCTCTTCACGGCGAGCGACCTCATCGTCTGCCGCTACTTCGGCTCCGAACACTCCGTGGGCGCGATCTCCTCCACCAACGCCCTCATCAACCTCATCGTCAACCTCTTTTTGGGGCTTTCGATCGGTTCCAACATCCTCATGGCGCGCTGTTACGGCGCGGGCGACCGCGAGAAGGGGCAGCGGGTCGTCTATACCTCGATGGTCCTCTCGCTTGCGCTCGGGCTCGTGATCGGCGTGTTCGGCGTATTCTGTTCGGGGATATTTTTGCGGTGGATGGGCACGAATGCAGAGCTCATCGACCTCTCTGCGCAGTACCTTGCGATCTACTTCATGGGGATCCCCTTCACGATGGTCTATAACTTCGGTGCGGCCCTCCTCCGCGCCGTGGGGGATACGCAGAAGCCCTTCATCTTCCTCACTGCCTCGGGCGTGATCAACGTCTTGCTCAACCTGCTGCTTGTGATCGTGTTCAAGCTCGACGTGGCGGGCGTAGGGATCGCGACCTCGATCTCCCAGCTCCTTGCCGCGGGCATGGTAGTGGTCTATATGCGCTTCAAAAAGGGCGGCTTCTTCGAATTCCGCTTCCGCAAGACGAGGCTCCATGCCGCCGAGGCGTGGGAGATCTCGAAGATCGGGCTCCCCGCGGGCCTGCAGGGGGCGATCTTTTCCCTCTCGAACGTCATGCTGCAGGTGGGCGTAAACGACTTGAGCCTTCAGCTCGGTCCCGCCGTTGTGGACGGGAACGGCGCCTCCTCCTCGCTCGAGGGCTTCATCTACACGGCGATGAACTCCTGCGCGCAGGGGATCGTCACCTTCGGTTCCGCCAATTACGGCGCGGGGAACAAGGCGAACATCAAACGGGCCATTCTGTGGACCATTCTGCTCGTGGGCGTCGTCTGGCTGATCCCGACCGCGCTGCTCTTCCTCTTTCTCGATCCTCTGCTCGGGATCTATGTGAGCACGGCGGAGGCGGTCGCCTACGGCGCGGAGCGCGCCTACGTCGTCGCGTCGACCTACTTTTTATGCGGGCTCATGGACGTCTTCGCCTACGCGTTGCGCGCGATCGGCTACTCCGTCCTCCCCACGGTCGTCAGCTTTCTCGGCGCATGCGGGTTCCGCCTGCTTTGGGTCTTCTTCGTGTTCCCGCTCGAGCCCTTCCACAACCTGATCTGGCTCTTCTTGTCCTACCCCTTCAGCTGGATCCTCACGACGCTCACCCACGTCCTCTGTTTTCTGTTCCTCTTCAGGCGGCTCAAGCTCCCCGCGCAGGCGTCTTCGGACGCCCCCGCTACCGCCGGGTGTGCGGCGGCACATATGCAATGACCCGAAAGGGAGGCGAACGCCTCCCTTATTTTGTGCCTCTTTTTATGCCTCTTTGCGCTTGGTGGTGCGGGAACGCGGCTTCTTCGCGGGGGCGGGGCTCCCGATGCGCTTCACGCTCGCCTTCAGCGCTTCCATGAGGTCGATCACCGCGCCCGGCCGCTCCTCGGCGGGCGCTTCCACCTCCTTTCCCGCGATCTTATCCGCAATGAGCGCTCTGAGCTTTTCACGGAAGGCGTCGTGATACTTTTCGGGGGCGAACGGCTCCTCCATCCCCCTGATGAGCTGTTCCGCCATGCCGAGCTCCGCCTCGGTGACCTTCGGCCGCTCGTACTCCACGGGCACCTCTTTGATCTCGTCCCGATAGAGCAGGGTCTGGATGAGCATGCCGTCCTCGCGGGGGATGATCACGAGCAGTTTTTCCGAGTTGCCGAGCACCGTCTTGCCGAGCGCGGCGCGCTGCGCCCGCAGCATTGCCTGCCGCAGGAGTTCGAGCGCCTTGCCTCCCCCCTTCTGCGGCACGACGTGATAGGCCCGGTCGAAGTAGACGGGGCTGATCTCGTCGAGCGAGGTGAAGCTCATGATCGTGATCGTCCGGTCCTTCTCCGTCTTGATCTTTTCGATCTCCTCGTCGGTAATGACGACGTACCGGTCCTTCGCATATTCGTACCCGCGCACGATGTCTTTTGCCTGCACCTCTTTGCCGCAGTGCCCGCATACTTTTTTGTAGCGGATGCGGGCTTTATCCGCCTTGTGGAGCTGGTTGAAGTTGATATCGCTGTCCTGCGTGGCCGTGTATAAGCTCACGGGAATATAGACGAGCCCGAATGAAATGGCTCCCTTCTGAACGACTGCCATACTCCTATTCTTGCCCGCTTTCCGCAAATAAAACCGCAAAATAGCGCACATTCTGCTACTATGCCGGAAAATCAATTGCAAGAATACCGGAACAAACGGAACTTCGGCGCGACGAACGAGCCCCGCGGAGCGCGCAAATGGACAACACACGGCGATCTTAAGTTCGCGGTGCAGCATCATCTTGCGAGGTCGGACCACTATGACCTGCGGCTCGAGCTGAACGGCGTTGCGCTGAGCTGGGCGATCCCCAAGGGCCCCTCCTTCCGCACGGCGGACAAGCGGCTCGCGGTGCGCGTGGAGGATCACCCGATCGAATACATGGACTTCGAGGGGATCATCCCCCGCGGGGAATACGGCGGCGGGACGGTGATGCTCTGGGACGAGGGCAGCTGGACGCCCCGCCTCGACCCGGAGAAGGGCCTTCAAGAGGGTTCGCTCAAGTTTCATCTCGAGGGAAAGCGGCTCAAGGGAGATTGGGCGCTCGTGCGGATCGAGGGGGACGGCGAGCCGTGGCTCCTGATCAAAGAGCGCGACAAGTTCGCCAAAGAGACGGCGGGGATCTCCCGCTTTACGCGCGGGATCCGCTCGGGAAAGAGCATGGAAGAGATCGCAGACGCGGGCAAGCGCAACCCCTTCGAAAAGGCGGAGGTCATGCTCGCGCGGCTCACCGATGCGCCGCCCGCAGGCAAGGGCTGGCTGTATGAGCTCAAATACGACGGGCACCGCACCCTCGCCTTCTGCGAGGGCGGACGGGTGGCGCTCAGGACCCGCAACGGACACGATTGCACCGACTGCTTCCCCTCGCTCGTGCGCGCGCTCAAGGAGACTCTCAAAGACCGCGCCGCCGTGCTCGACGGCGAGACGGTCGCCACAGACGGCAACGGCGTGCCCGACTTCGGCGCGCTTCAAACGCGGATCAGAACAAAAAGTACGGTGGGGCTCTGCTATGTCCTCTTCGATCTGCTCGCGCTCGACGGCGAGGATCTGCGCCCGCTGCCCCTCTCGGAGCGCAAAGAAAAGCTCAGGACCCTTCTGCGCGGCGCCCGTCCCCCGCTCTCTTACAGCGAGCACACCGCGAAGATGGCCAAGCGGGAGCTTGAAGCGATCAGAAAGCGGGGCATGGAGGGGATCGTGATCAAGCGCGCCGATTCCCCCTATTCGGCGGGCAAAAGCGGGGATTGGCTCAAACTCAAGTTCCGGAACACGCGCGAGTTCGTCATCGGCGGCTATCTGCAGACGGGGGAGAAACTGCGCTCCCTCCTTGTGGGCTACTACGAAAACGGGAAACTGCTGTTTGCGGGCGCCGTGGGGACGGGTTTTACCGAAGAGACCCGCCGCATGCTCGTGCGGGAACTGACCCCCGCCGCCCGCAGCCCCTTTTTTGCCCTCCCCGCGGCGTATGAAAAGGGCGCCGTCTTTACAGAGCCCCTCCTCGCCGCGCAGGTGGAGTATGCCGAAATCACCCGGACGGGGCTGTTGCGGCAGGCGAGTTTCAAGGGACTGCGACGGGATAAACCGGCGCGGGAGATCGACGCCGAACGCCCCCTCCCCGCGCCCGAAAAAACACGCGGCAAGGCCGCAAAAAAGCGCCCGCAGGGGCGCAGGGAAGAGGCGACTGTGGACAAGATCGTCATCACCCATCCCGAAAAAGTGATGTTCGAAAGGCCGAAGATCGACAAGCTGACGCTGGCGGAGTACTACAAATCCGCCGCTCCCCGCATGCTGCCCTATGTGAAGGACAGGATCCTGAGCCTCGTCTGCTGCCCCTCGGGGATCGGGGGCGAGCGCTTCTTCCGGAAGCACCTCGAGGGCGCGTTCGAGGGGGTGGGTTACATTTCCGAGGAGGGCGGCGAGAGCTTTTTCGTCACCCAAGGGCGTGGGCTCGTCGCGCTCGCGCAGTACAACGCCGTGGAATTCCACATCCGCGGGAGCAAGAAGGGCGCGCGGCCCGATCTCATGGTGTTCGATCTCGACCCGGACGAGGGGCTCCCCCTTGCGGAAGTGCGGCGGGGAGCGACCGCGGTCAAAGAGACGCTCGAAGCGCTCGGGCTCGTCTCCTTCCTCAAGACGAGCGGCGGAAAGGGATACCATATCGTCGTGCCCTTCCGCGCGGGCGGGGACGCGCAGGCCTTCCGCGACTTCTCGCGCGGGGTGGCGGAACTCTTGGAACGGACCCAACCGAAGCGGTTTACGGCCAATCTCTCGAAGCGGGCGCGCGGCGGGAAGATCTTTCTCGATTGGCAGCGGAACAGCCCCGTGGCGACGAGCGCTGCGCCCTACTCCGTACGCGCCCGCGAAGGCGCGCCCGTCTCCATGCCGATCGCATGGGAGGAATTGAACACCGTCGCCCCGAACGGGATCGGCCTGTTCGCCGCGCGCAAACGGCTGAAGGGGCCAGACCCTTGGGCGGACTTCTTTTCGGTCAAAGCGAAGCAGTCCCTCCGCCCCCTCCCGCACTCCTGAAAGGGAAGCCCCGCCCGCGGATCAACCGCGGGCGGGGCTTTTTTATCTGCAACTTATTTTCTGCCGGCGAGGAAATAGCTCTCCTCGAGCCGCTCTGCGATCTCCCCGAGGGACAAACTGCCGTCGAGGGGGAGCAGGATCCAATGCCGCTTGTTCATGTGCCAGGCGGGGAAGATCTTTTTGCGGTCGACGAGGAGCTCCGCCTCCTGCGGTTCGGCGCGGACGTCGAGGACCTCCGCCCTCCCTTCGCCCGGCATGCCCGCCTTCTTCCGCTCGACCGTCAGCACGACGCCGTACCACTTGGCGTTGTCTTTGCGCCGCCAGATCGCGTTATCCGGGAAGTTCTTCCACAGATATTCGGGCTCGTCGCCGTACTTTTCGCGCACGAAGGAGATGAGCGCCTGCGTCATATCGCTCTGGAAGACGTCGCTTTCGAAGCAGGAGGCAGCGATCGCGTCAAGCGCCCGCCCGTATTCCTCCCGCACCCTTCCGACGAACGCCCCGCTCGCCTCTTCGACGAGGTGCAATACATAGGGATCCCCCGTGACGGCGTCGATGAGTTCGGTCTTTACCTCCCCGCCGCGCACATGCACCGTAAGGCG
>CANROI010000082.1 GCA_947632165.1 uncultured Clostridia bacterium | reverse complement strand
CGGAAGCAGTTATAGAGGTCGTACATGTCGGGATAGACGACATAGTGCGAATATTCGTATTTCAGGAACTCGCGGATCTTCAGATAGCGCGGATCCTCGAAGAGGGGCTTGAGGACCTCGTTCCAATCGCCCAAATCTATCATAAGTTCTCCCAACGAACCGCATAGCCGCAAGCGGTTATGCGGTTGCGTTATCCTATTTCGTTTAAGATCGTGAGATACTTTTTCAGCTCTTCCTTCGCGCCCGCAAGGTCATGGGCAAGGTAATTCCCGCATTCTTCGCGCTTTGCGCCCGGCACTTCCCCGAGGGCGAGCGCCGCGGGGATGCACTCTTTGAGGAGGGCGAGCACTTCCCCGTAGCCCAAATTCACGGTCAGAAGATAGAACCCCGTGCGGCAGCCCATGGGCCCGAAGTAGACGATGTTTTCCCCTTCGCGGCTGTTGCGGAGGACGGTTGCCAGCATGTGCTCGATCGAATGCAGCGCGTCCGGGGTGATAAAATCCCCCGCGTTGGGCTTTTTGAAGCGGAGATCGAAGGTCGTCACATTGTTTGCGGGCGGGAACATATGCAGCCCCGGCTGCAATGTATCATGATTTTTCCGAAAAGATGCGATTTTTTCCATATGTTTATTCCAGACTGTCTAAAATCTCTTTGAGGTGCGCGCTGAGCTCGAGTAGGGCGCGCTTGCAGTTCTTGCGGAATTGCTCGGTCGTCGAGCCCGAACCGTACACGTCCGAGATCGCCTTCACACTTACGCAGGGCACCCCCGCATATTTGCACACTTCGGCGATCGCGCCGCCCTCCATGTCCCGCACGTCGCAACCGAGGCGGAGGAGCAGGGCATGGTCGGCGGGGGAATCGTCGAAACGGTCGCCCGTGCCGAGCGCGCGGCGGGGATAGGGGAGCGGGGGCACACAGAGGGGCAGAAAGTTTTCCTCCTCCCCGGGGAGCGTCCCCACTTCCTTGCCCGAGAGCTGTTTGAGGTCGAAATCGTATTGGAGCGCCTTTTCGATGAGATACACTTCGCCCACTTCGGTATTTTCGGCCTTCAAGCCCCCCGCGACGCCGAAGTTCAGAACGACATCTGCGCCCGCGGCGATCGCGGCGCACGCCCCCGCCGCGGCGTTGACCTTTCCCTCCGCCGAAACGACGAGGACGATCTTCTTACCGAATGCCTTCCCGATATGCACCGTCTTTCCGTACACGGTGCGGATATCTTCGATCTCCATCTGATCGAGGAGGATCTCCGCCTCGCTGTCCATTGCGATCACACAGCCGATCATAGCAACCTCACACTTGTTTTTTCGATCATATTATAACAATTTTTTCAGCTTTTGGCAACAAATTGTATACTTTTTTCGGGGAAAGGTAAAACTTTCCGCAAAAGGAGGATCGAATGAATCCGTTTGAATGTAAGCCGCAGAAAGCGGACCGAATTTTTACTTCATGGAACAAAGTGCTCGTAAAGCCGTACGACAAGCACACGGTCGACCCCTATACCCGTCTCAGGGTCATTCTCATGTCCGGGACCGAATTCGAGAGCGTGCGCCTGTCCAATTCCTTCCACCGCATGTGCGCCAACAACGATGTAAGGCGCCGCCTTGCCTATATGCGCCGCGGCGAACAGATCCAGCAGAAGCGCGTCGCCTCTCTGAAGCCCGCGGACGAGACGATTTTGGAGCACACGATCGGCTATGAACAGCTCGCCGTCGATCTCACCGCGGCGCTCGCGATCACCGAGAAGAACAGCTATGTCAAAAAGCAGCTCGACTTCGCGCTTTTGGAGGACTTCGACCATCTCTACCGCTATTCCGACCTCATGGAGCTCGAAAAAGGCGGGGATCCCGCGCGGCTCGTGGGGGACTACACCGAGATCATGCCCGGCCGCCCGACCGTTGCGGAGTACCGCCACCCCTACGACGACGTGGACTTCTATATCAACTGCTACCTCAACGACCTCAAGACGAAGCTCAACATCAATATCATCACGGCGGCGGAGCAGCAGACGATGAACTTCTATATGAACGTTGCAAACCTCTATGCGACCCCGCTCGGCAGAAAGCTGTATAACGAGATCGCGATGATCGAGGAGCAGCACGTTACGGGCTACGGCGGGCTCAAGGATCCCTGCATGACGCCGTTCGAAAATCTCCTCATGAACGAGTACACCGAATGCTACCTCTACTATTCGTGCTATGAAGACGAGAAAGACGAGCGGATCAAGGCGATCTGGGAGATGCATTTCGAAGAGGAGGTCGCCCATCTCCACGAGGCGGCCGACCTTCTGAAGACCTACGAGGGCAAGGTGTGGCAGCAGGTGCTGCCCGAGGGCGGCGAGTTCCCCGAACTGCTGAAGTTCCGCCCGCAGAAGGAGTATGTGCGCGAGGTGCTGAAGAGCGTGCGTCTCACGGCCGTGGAAGAGGGCTGGGAAGAGCTCGACAAGGTGCCCGATTCCTTCCGCTTCTTTGCCTACAACGCAAAGATCCACGGCGGGAAGCCCGAGAACCACGGCACGCATGTCTGCGTGGAAAAGCTCATCGGCGAACGCCGCCAGGATTGGCGGCTGCAGAACCGGGAGCACCCCATCCGCGCGCTTTCCGACCGCAAGCGGGATGATCTCGACGTCGGAAGGGTGAAGGGAAAATAGGGAACGCCCTTGCGGCGGCGCCGGCAATTGCGGCGCCGCCGCCTTTTTTTTCTGCATAGAATCTCTTGGCGCCATGGGAGCGCCTCCTTGCCCACCCCTTGAGGGGGAGCCCCTCTTTCCCTGTCATACCGAGCCCCGAAGGGGCGAGCGTATCCCCTCGGCGCCTTTTTCTTGCGGAGAAGTATTAGCAGAACTTAACCCCCCTATAAGAAATTCTGATACTTGAATTTTATACATTCCATTTGACAAATCATGGCAAAGTGCGCTATAATAGGGTTAAAAACGGGGAGGAGCAATGAAATTATGAAACGGCGGAGCAGAATATTGGGTCTGATTTGTCTTGCGATCGTCATCCTGGCAGCGGCGGCATTGTTTGCCGCCTGCGAAGAGCCGCACGAAAGGCACGCCTGGAGCGATTGGGAGACGGTGGCCGCAACCTGCACCGAGCCCGGTTACAGATTCCGCTATTGCTACTGCGGGGAAGAGGAGCGGCGAGAGATCGCCGCGCTGGGCCATTCCATCCCCACGAGCTATCAATCGGACGGGATCTATCATTGGAAGCAATGTCTCCGTTGTAAAGCCGAATTCGATAAAGAGTACTGCACGCCGGAAAAAATAAGCAGACATCTCGATGAACCCATAGAAGGCCACAGCCCGTTTGGCTATAGTGTTGTCAATCCCAGGCCCTCCACGGATACTTTGGAAGAATATCAGTGCACCAAATGTAAAACGAAATCCGCTTATGATCAGAAGTTGGTCTTTACGCTCAACGAGGACGGGGAGAGCTATAACGTTCGGAGCGCAAGCATCGACTTTTATTACCCCGAAGAACATGTCGTGATCCCGGCGGTCTATGTGGGGAAGCCGGTCACATCGGTCGGAAAGTTTTCCCGGATCCTGAAGAGCATCGAACTTCCAGATTCGATCGAATATTTGGCCGCGAGGGCGTTCGAGGGCTGCGACTTCCTCGAAGAGATCAAGTTCGGGAGCAATGTAAGCAAGATGGAACCCTTCGGCGAGGCGACATTTTTCGGTTGCGAATTGTTGCGATCGGTCATCATCCTTCCCGATGCGCAAAAGGAGATTCCTCAATTTTTATTCCGTGGCTGCGCGTCTCTCACGGAGATCGAAATTCCGGAGGGCGTGACGAGCATCGGAGACAATGTTTTCAATGGCTGCGCGTCTCTTAAAGAGATCAAAATTCCGGAGGGCGTGACGAGCATCGGAAGCAGTGCTTTCAGTGGTTGTGAATCGCTTACCGAGGTCAAAATCCCGAGCGGGGTGACAAATATCGCGAATTCTCTTTTCCATGGTTGCGTGTCTCTCGCAGAGATCGAAATTCCGGAGAGCGTGACGAGCATCGGAAGCAATGCTTTCAGCAGTTGTGAATCGCTTGCCGAGGTCAAAATCCCGAGCGGGGTGACAAATATCGCGAATTCTCTTTTCTATGGTTGTGCGTCGCTTTCCGAAATCGAAATCCCCGGCGGGGTAACGGAGATCGGAGATTGGGCCTTCCGAGGATGCAGCGCGCTCGGCTCGGTTGCTTTGCCGGAAAAACTTCAGAAGATGGGGGGATACGCTTTTAATAACTGCACTTCGCTCGCCGAAGTCATCATCCCGGCTACTTTGGATGATTCGCTGGTCATGGCCGGAGCATATATATTTACCGGGACGCCCTTTTTCGAGGCGCAACCGGATGGTCCGTTCTATCTCGGGCGGATATATGTGCAATACAAGGGCGACGCTTCGGATCGCACGGTGGAGATCAGGCCCGGCACGGTTGTGATCGCGGAGCACGCGTTCCAATCCGGCAGCTATGCGCGGGTCACGATCCCGGAGAGCGTGAAGCGGATCGGGGACTACGCATTCAACAACAGCGAGCTGAAGTCTCTGATCGTGCCGGGCACAGTAGAGGAGATCGCAAAAAATTCCTTCGGCGGGAGATATTCTCCCACCGTATACACGGACGCCGAACAGCGGCCAGAAGGATGGCTGTGCGACAACATGAACGTCGTCTACGGCTGTGAGATCGAGGACGGATATGTGGTGTCGTTCACAAAGCGGGAGGGGAGCGTAAACCATTACACTTTGATCGCGTTTGAGGACCCCTTGCGGGAAGGATATGATTTCATGGGCTGGGCAACGGCCCCCGACGGGGATGCGGAGTACGCCTCCCCCGAACTTGCAGAATTCCCGGACGGCAAATACTACGCCGTCTGGAGAAAATCCGAATAACCTCCTGAAAAGGGCGGCGCCGCAATTGCGGCGCCGCCCTTTTCAGGAGGAAGAAAAAATTTTCCGAAGCTCCCTCTAACCGCTTGCCCATTTTTTTATAAAATGCTATAATAGCCTCAAAGTCTATCGGAGAATACAAATGCGCATCAAATGGTATGGGACGGCGAGCCTTCTGCTCGAGAGCGGAAACACCCGTCTGCTCATCGATCCCTATCTTAAGCAATATAACCGCGCGCTGCCGCCGCTGCCCGTCGACGAGGCCGCGACCGCCGACGCGATCTTCATCACCCACCCGCATCTCGATCATTTCCGCGATGTGGGCGTCTTTCTTTCCTCGGTCAAAAAGTGTTTCGTCTCGGAGGAGGGGATCGCCCATGCGATCGCCAACGGGATCCCCGACGGAAACATGATCCCCTATGCCGCGAACGAGAAGCTCGAAGTGGGCGATTTTTCCGTCCGCGTCTTCCAGAGCCGCCACTGTAAATTCGACGCGGCCACCGTTCTCTCCGTTGCGCTCAACCCGTTCACCTATTTCCGCTTTTCGGACGGGGTCGCGCTGCTCAAGGAGACGAAGCGGTACAAGATCTCGGCGGACGGGATCTATGCGCTGGAATTTTCGGCCGAGGGGAAGCGGGTGATGGTGCTCGGCTCGGCGGGCATGGACGAAAACACCGAATATCCCGACGGCGCGGACCTGCTCGTCTTTCCCTATCAGGGGAGGGCGCGCATGCACCGCTATATGATCCCGTTTCTCAAAACGTTCCGCCCGAAGGCGGTCATGATCGACCATTTCGACGACGCCTTCCCGCCCCTCACGCATACGATCGGCACGAAAAAATTCGCGCCGACGGTCAAGAAGGTCCTGCCCGACGCGCGGACGATCGTTCCCGAAGAGAACGTGTGGTACGAAGTATGACGCGCGCCGACCGAGCCGAGCAAAATTTCACGGCGGGCATGAATTGCTCGCAGGCCGTTCTGATGGCGTTTTCGGAGGACATCCGCGAGCGGTCGGGGCTTCCCGTGTGCGCGGAAGAGACGTTCCCGGACGCATTGTCCCTCATTTCCCGCCCCTTCGGCGGGGGGATGGGGCGGCTGCGGCTCACCTGCGGCGCCGTTTCGGGCGCCGTGATGGCGCTCGGGCTGTGCTTCCCCGGGCTCGATCGGGGGGCGCTCTACGCCCTGGTGCAGGAGTTCGTGCGCCGCTTCCGCGAGGAGAACGGGAGCTGCATCTGCGGCGAACTGCTCTTGGGCGCGGGTTCCGCCGCGGATACCTCGCCGACCCCCGAGGCGCGCACCGCCGCCTACTATAAAAAGCGCCCCTGCTCCGCGCTGGTCCGCTCTGCGGCGGAGATCCTCTGCGGGCTGCTCGGGTGACGCA
>CANROI010000081.1 GCA_947632165.1 uncultured Clostridia bacterium | reverse complement strand
GTCGTCTCGTGTTCGCCCGTGCCGAACGCCATGCTCGAATCGAGGGACACGATCTCTTCGTCCCCCTCTTTTGTGTAGGAGATCCACTCGGGCACGACGACGATCCCGCCGATCCGGATGGGGCGGAAATGCTTCTTCCAGATGTCGATCCAATCGTCTCCGTCGATCTCACGCTTCGTCTCCTCGAGGGTGCCGAAGTCGATCGCGCCCGCCGAGAGTTCCCGCCGCGCGCGGATCTCCCCCATCACCGCGGCGATCTTTTGCTCCGCCTCCGCGGGCAGGAAGAAGCACTTCACAAGCACGTCCTTCCGCGGCACGGCGAGTTCGTCGTCCATGTAGTCCCAAAAGACGGTGCTGTCCCGCTGAAGGGCGAGAACGTCGTTGAAATCGGAGACGGCGACGCCGAGATCGGTGTATTCCCAAATGACGTCGGAGACGATCTCGCTCGCCTCCGATGTGGTGTGAATGGTCAGTTCGGTGTATTTCATAGGTGCTCCCCCGCCCCCGTGAGGCGGATCGCCTTGTCGGGGACATAGTATTCGGGCGTTCCGCCCTTGAAGAGGGTGAATTTCTCCTGCCGGAGGGAGGAGTAGGGCGCGAAATAGATCCGCTTATCCCGCCAGGCCCCCTTCAGCTCGGACGCGAAATAGCCCTCCTCGAGAATGTGGTTCATGAGGCTGCGGTTGAGCTCGACGACGACCTCTTCCGCGCCCTCCGCAAAGGCGTTCAGAAGCGCGGTGCGGATGCGCATCGCCATATAGAGATCGGAAAGCACATACCCCTGCGTGCAGTGGGCGCAGGGCTTGAGCAGGAAGGAAGAGAGCTCCCCTACCGTGCGCTTGCGGGTGAACAGCGTGACGCACAGATCGTTCATCGGAAGCACGCGGCTCTTGGAACGGTCGGAAGAGAGCGCCTGTTCGAGCGCCTCGTTGACGGCGGCGCGGTGCGCCTCTTCCGCCATGTCGATGAAGTCGACCGCGACGATCCCGCCGATGTTGCGCAGCCGCACCTGCCGCGCGATCTCCTTCGCGGCGAGAAGGTTTGTCTCGAACACCGTGCGCTCGAGATCATCTTCCCCCGTATACTTTCCCGTGTTCACGTCGAACACCGTCATCGCCTCGGTGCGGTCGATGAAGAGGTGCGCGCCGTTCGACAGCTTGATCTCGGGACGGACGAGGGCATAGATCTGCTCATCCAGCCCGTAATAGTTGAACATGCTGCGCTCGCCCGTGTAGTGGACGAGCTTCTTTTCGTCGAGATCGGTGCGCATGCGCGCCAGCTGGAGCAGTTTATCGTACAGTTCCCCGTCCCCGACGTACAGCCGCGCGACGTCTCCTAAGGAATCCCGCATCACTTTGACCGGCAGATCGTATTCTTTGTACACCGCCGTGCCGACGGGCGCCGCCTGCGCGTTCTCGAGCGTCATGCGGTAGACGCGCTTGAGGTATTCCGATTCGATCCTGAGATGCCGCTTGGTGGCGGTCAGCGCCGCCGTGCGCACGATGAACCCCTGCCCCGCTTCCCGGAGCTTATCCGCCTCGGAAAGGAGGGCCGCCCGCGTCTGTTCGTCGGTGATCTTGCGGGAGATCCCCAAAAAGTCGCTCCGCGGCAAAAAGATGAGGTTCTTGCCGACGAACGAGAGCGCACAGGAGACTTTAGCGCCCTTGTTTCCGCGCGGAGGCTTGACGACCTGCACCAACAGCTCGTCCCCCTCCCTGAGCTCGAACGCCTCGATCACGCTGCCGCTGCCGTCGTACTTGGAGAAACGGTTCTCCTCGTCGAGCGAAAGGTAGCAATTGCGCTCCATGCCGCAGGAGATGAACGCCGCCCGCATTCCGGGCACGAGATTCATCACCCGTCCCTTGTAGATGTTGCCGAGGACTTCGCCCTGCTTCTCGTTTTCGACGCCGACCTCGACGATCTCGCCGTTCTCCGCATAGACAACGATCTGTTCTCCGCAGAAACGGTCGAAAAACCACTCTTTTTTCATGCTTGACCCCTTTGGAACCCTGGATGGGGCAAAAGTATTGTATCACAGATCGCCGTTTTCCGCAATCGTTTTTTGCGCCTTCGAAAACGCGGCAAAGAGTTCTTCGCCGAGCGCCTTCAGGAGCGCGGGATCGACCTTCCAGCGCCCCTCCTCCGTCATCAGCCCGTTGACCTCGTCCTCGACGTCTTTGAGCTGGGTATAGACGGTGGCGCAGAGCCCCTCCCGCTCGACGAGCGGCAAAATCTCGCCGCGGAAGAGGGAGGAGATCGCCGCCTCGAACTGCGCGCGCGAGCCGATCTTTTTATAGCCGAACGCCTTCTTCGGCGCGCGCTCCGAAAACGCATATCCGCCGAATTCGGTGAGCGCCAACGCCCGCTTTCCGTCGTTTTTGAGCTTGACTTTGCGGAAATAGACATGCTTGCTGCAGACGTCTCCGCCGCCCATATCCTGCCAGCCGCTCGCATGGTCATAAAACCTTCCGGGATCGAGCTCCTTTAAGATCTCAGAGACCTTGACCGCGTCGAACTGCCCCCAACCCTCGTTGAAAGGGGCGTAGAGGCAGACCGAAACGCAGTTGAAGAGCGCGGAGACGGTGCCGATCGCCTCCTTCATGTATTGCGCACGGGAGAGGGGATTTTCCCTGCCCATGCTGCGGTAATCGGCGTCGTTGAGCCTCAAGTCGACAAAAGGTCCCAAATTGATGCGCCACTGCTTGTACTGCGCGCCGCCGTTCGGCATATCCTGCCATACGAGAATGCCCAGAACGTCGCAATAGTAATACCAGACGAGCGGCTCGATCTTGAGATGCTTTCTGAGCATATTGAAGCCCGCCGCCTTCACCTTCGAGAGGCATTCGAGCATTTCGCCCGGGCGCGGCGTATAGATGCCCGACCAATAGCCCTGATCGAGCAGCCCGTTCATGAAGACGGGCTCGTTGTTGAGCGCGAAGAACCGTTTGCCGCCCCGCTCGACGAGCGAAAATTTCCTCAGCCCGAAGTAGGTCGTCACCCGGTCCTCACCGAGGGTGAACTGCACGACGTAGAGCTCGGGGCGCTCGGGCGTCCACGGCTTGCAGAGCGAGACGTCGAGCTCGATCTTCCCCTCTCCCTCCCCGACGGAGATGGGACGGGTGCCCTCGAACACCTCCGCCCGCGCATGCACGGCCGGCTTGAACTCGATCGTGAGCGTTTTGCGGTCGAGATCGGGGAGGAGCCTGAGTTCCTCGGTGTAGACTTCGGGCACGCTCTCGAGCCAGACGCTCTGCCAGATGCCGCTCACCGCCGTATACCAGATCCCGCCGCGGCGGTAGCGCTGCTTCCCCCTGCCGTAGACGTCCGAATCGGCGTTGTCGGTGACGGTGAAGCACAGCTCGTTCTTCCCCTCGCAGAGGCAGGGCGTGAGATCGAAGGAGAACGGAAGATAGCCCCCCTCATGGCAGCCGACCGGCACGCTGTTCAGAAAGACGGTGCAGACCTGGTCGCAGGCGCCCACGTTGAGGAGCACCTTGCGCTTGCGGAATCCCCGCGGGAGCTCGAAGATGCGCCGGTAGTGGAGGAACTCGTCCTTCCGGAGCGCACGGTTGACGCCCGAGAGCACACTTTCGGGCGAATAGGGTACGCGGATGACGCCGTCGTAAACGTCGGGCGGCGTCTCGCTGCGGGTGATGGCATACTCCCAGTCGCCGTCGAGGGAGAAAAAGCTCTCCCGCTTCATCTGCGGACGGGGATAATCGCATAAATCGGGTGTGAATATCATAGTCCCATTATATCACGCCGCGGCGCATAATTCAATAGGTCCGGACAAATTCCCTCAATTTTTCGGAGTATCGCCCCGCCTCGAGCGCGGTGAGCAGCTCCTCCTCGGGCAGTTCCGAGAAAAATTCGCCCCCGTCGAAGAGATCGAACACGAGATATTTGTCCTCCCGCAGATAGCGCATCGCCTCGCTCGCCGTGGCGTCCGCGGAGAGCGCCACCCGCCGCTCCTCCACCCCGCGGCGGAAGGTCTTGCGGGCGAAGGTCAGCCTGCCGTACTGCCCGCCGCCGAAACAGCCCGCCGCCAGAAAGACCGAGAAAAAGAGCGCGCTCGGATTGGGCTCCGAAAAACAGGAGAGGACGAAGAGCGCAAACACCCCCGCCGCGACGGCAATGCTCACGGCGCGGCAGAGAAGCTGCGCCCGCCGCCGCCCCAAGGGACGGAGGAGGACGAAGAGCGCCCGCCCTCCGTCGAGCGGATAGGCGGGCAGAAGATTGACGAGAAAGAGCGAAAGGGAGACAAACGCCGCGGCGTCGGTATAGGGATAGGTCTCCGGATACAGCCACCACAGGGCGGCAAACCCTAACGCGGTCAGGCCGTTTGCAAGCGGCCCCGCCGCGCAGACATACAGCTCCTCTTTGGGCGAGATCTCCGAAAGGTCCCCCGAGATGACCGCGCCGTAGGGCATGAGCACGATCCGATCGAGACGGAACCCGAGGCGCCGCGCGGCGAAGGCGTGGGCGCATTCGTGCTCGATCGCGGCGAGCGCGGCCGCCAGAAAGAGAAGGAGATCGCCGGTAAACGCCGAAAGCACCCCCGCAAGCAGGAACAGGGGGTGCAATTTCAGGCGGAGATCAGCTCCACGCAAGGGTGTTTTCGTCCACCGTGAGGCAGTTGAGCAGCGCGCCCTCCGAATAGAACATCACGCGCACCTCGCCCTCGCCGTCGGTATAGCCGAGCGGGATGTTCGAACGCACGGTCTCGCCCGCCGCGGAATAGACGGCGTCGAGCCCGCTCATGATCGTGGAGAAGGAGTCGGAATGCTTGATCTCCACCGTGTAACCCGTCTCGGCGGTGCCGCTCACCGAGGCGACCGTGCCGTTGCAGGGCGAATAGACGCTGCATTTCGAGGTGAAGGACAGAACGCCCGTCTCGGAGACGGCGATATCGGCGTCCGCCATATCGCTCACGACGGGGGAGAGCGTGAAATCGGAGTAGACGCGGTTGTCTGCCTGCGCGGCTTCGCCGCGGAACAGCCCCCGCACGAAGATGTTGATCGCGCTGTCCGTCATGAAGATGTTGGTGAGGAAAATCGTCGCGCAGAGCGCGCATACCGCAATGAATTCCCCCAAAATGATGCGCTTCGAGAGCTTCTGCCGCTTGCCCTCGTAGGCGTTTGCCCGCGCGATCGGCGTGCTCTCCGCATAGGCGGGATCTTCCCCCGCGCCCACGCGCTCGTTGACCTCCTGCACGAGCTGCTCCTTAAGGTCGGGTTCCTGCTCCCGCTTCTTGCGCTCCTTGCGCTTGACGGTGACCGTCTCCACGGGGATTTCCAGCATTTCCGCATATTCGAGTTCTTCGTTCATTTTGACACCTCTTGAAATTCTTTGTGTCATAATTTATGCGAAAAATTCTCCGAATAGAAGAAAATCCCCTGTCGAATGCACGCGACGGGGGGAATTTTTCATACAATGAAGGGAATTTTCGCGCGGACGGGCTCCGTTCAGCGCCGCGCGCAGCGGACGACGGTTTCGGCGGCGAAGCGAACTTCCGCCTCGGTCGTCTCCATGCCGAAGGAAAAGCGCACCCCGCGGGCGGCCTCTTCCGCCGTGCGGCCCATCGCGAGCATCACGTGCGAGGGCAGCGCCGCATGCGCCGAGCAGGCAGCCCCGCCCGAGGCGGCGACCCCGCTCAGATCGAGCAGGTCCAGAAACGCCGCCCCGCCGCGGGCGAATGTGAGGTGGGAGATGTTGGGCGCGCGGGTCTCGCCGTCCCGCCTGACCTCCCCTTTGAGCGCGGCGCAGACGGTCGCCTCGAACAGATCGCGGAGCCTGCCCGTGTGCGTGCAGAACGCCTCCCGCTCCATTTGGGCGAGCCGGAGCGCGGCGGCAAATCCCACGATCCCCGCGACATTCAGCGTTCCGCCCCGCAGGGAGCGCTCCTGCTCCCCGCCGACGAGGAGCGGCGCGAGCCGCGCGCCTCTTTTGACGACGAGCGCGCCCACGCCCTTGGGCCCGCCCAACTTATGCGCCGAGAGGGAGATCGCGTCGGCGTACTTCAGAATTTGTTTCAGATCCTGCGAACAAGCCGCCTGCACGCAGTCGGAGAAGAAGAGCGCGCCGTGCGCATGCGCAACCTCCGCGAGCGCCCCGACCGGCTGGATACAGCCCGTCTCGTTGTTGACCGCCATCACCGCGACGAGCCCCGCGCCCTTCGGGAAAGTGCGCCCGGGCACGACGATCCCATCCTCCCCCGCGGTGCAGATCTTTCCCCTGCCCCCTCGGAGCGGGAGCGCCCCGAGCACGGCGGCATGTTC
>CANROI010000080.1 GCA_947632165.1 uncultured Clostridia bacterium | reverse complement strand
CTCCGTCCGCCTCGCGCTCGAACTCAAAACGAAGGGGCTCATCAACATCCAATATCTCATCTATCAGAACAAACTCTATGTGATCGAGGTCAATCCGCGCGCGAGTCGCACGATCCCGTATATTTCCAAGGTGACGGGCGTGCCGATGGTCGAACTTGCGACGAGGATCATGGCGGGCGCGAAACTCAGGCGGCTCGGCTACGGAACGGGGCTGTATCCCGATTCTCCCTATGTCGCCGTGAAAGTTCCCGTGTTCTCCTTCGAAAAACTCAACGACGTAAATTCCCAGCTCGGGCCGGAGATGAAATCGACGGGCGAGGTGCTCGGCATCGGCAAGACGATCGAGGAGGCGCTCTTCAAGGGGCTCGTCTCGGCGGGATTCAAGATGTGCCATCCCACCAAGGAGAAGCCCGTCGGCGTCTATTTCACGATCAACGACCAGGATAAGTTCGAGCTCGTCTCCATCGCGAAGAAGTTCGCCGACCTCGGCTGCAACCTCTATGCCACGGCGGGCACCGCGAAGGTCATCTCCGGCCTCGGCGTCGACGTCACCGTCGTCGAACGGCTCAAGGCGACCAAACAGGTATGCAAGCTCATGGATGAGGGCAAGATCGACTATATCATCTACACCGGCAAGACGGACGTCGATTCGATCGCCGACTACATCGAGTTGCATCATCATGCGATCCTGCTCGGTATCACGGTGCTCACTTCGCTCGACACGGCGAACGCGCTCTGCGACATCATCGCGAGCAAGTTCACCGAATACAACACCGAGCTCGTGGACATCAACAACCTGCGGAAGCACAAACTGCAGCTCGAGTTCGTCAAGATGCAGTCCTGCGGCAACGACTATATCTATTTCGACGACATGAAGGGGGAGATCACCTGCCCCGAGTCGCTGGCGATCAACTTCGTCAGCCGCCACTACGGCATCGGCGGCGACGGCATCGTGCTCATGGAGCGTTCCCGGATCGCGGACGCGAAGATGCGCATCTTCAACCAGGACGGCAGCGAGGGCATGATGGCGGGCAACGCCATCCGCTGCGTCGCAAAATACCTCTATGAGACGGGGATCGTCCCCAAAGAGACGATGACGATCGAGACGAACAGCGGCGTGAAGGAGGTCAAAGTCTATTCCTTCGGCGGGGTCGTGACCTCCGCGAGCGTCGATTTGGGCGCCGCGGAGCTGCGCGGCGAGAAGATCCCCTCCGTCTGGAAGGGGGAGCGGATCATCGACCGTCCGATGGAGATCGACGGCGTCGAATACAGGGCGACGCTCGTCAACCTCGGCAATCCGCACTGCGTGCTCTTCTGCGACAAGGTGGACGACGTGCCCGTCGGGACGCTCGGCCCCAAGATCGAAAACAGCAAGTATTTCCCCCGCAAGACGAACGTGGAGTTTATCCGTGTCGTCAACGGATCGACGATCAAGATGCGCGTCTGGGAGCGCGGCAACGGCGAGACCTACGCCTGTGGCACGGGCGCGGCGGCGGCCGCGGTCGCCTGCGTCGAGAAGGGGCTCTGCCCGCGGGACGCCGATATCACGGTCAAGGTGCGCGGCGGCGATCTGATCGTCCGCTACCATTCGGACGGGACCGTGACGCTTACCGGCGGCGTCTCCAAAATTTACGAAGGGAAAGTCGAATTTTAATCTATGATCTATCTTGACAATGCGGCGACGACCGAGCCGAATGCGGAGGCGCTCGCTCGTGCCGTCCGGTTTGCGGCGGAACACTATCAGAATCCCTCGGCGCTCTACGGCGGGGGACTTGCCGTACAATCCGCGCTCAAAGAGGCGCGCGAAAAGTTGCTCTTCCTTGCCGCGGGCGGCGCGGGAGGGGAGTTCGAGCTCATCTTTACCTCGGGCGGAACGGAAGCGGACAACCAGGCGATCTTCTGCGGCGGCAGGCGCGGAAACGTCGTGACGACGGCGGGGGAGCATGCGGCGGTCTACCGCTCCGCGACGGAACTCAGGAACCGCGGCGTCGAACCCCGCTTCGCGCCCCTGAAGAAAGACGGAAGCGTAGACGGCGCGGCGCTGCTCTCGCTCGTGGACGAAAAGACGAGCCTCGTCTCCGTCGTGCATGTGAACAACGAGACGGGCGCGGTCAACGATATCCTCTCGCTTGCGCGGGAGGTCAAGCGCAAAAATCCCCGCTGTCTCTTCCACAGCGACGGCGTGCAGGCGTTCGGCAAGATCCCCTTTGCGCTCGGCAGGGAGATCGACCTCTATTCGGTCAGCGCCCATAAGATCGGCGGGCTCAAGGGCACGGGTGCGCTCATCAAGCGGAAGTCGCTCGCGCTTGCGCCCTACCTCTATGGGGGCGGGCAGGAGGGGAATTTGAGGAGCGGCACCGAGAACGTCCCGGGCATCCTCGCCTTCGCCTATGCCGCGGAGGATAGGTTTCGGGATCTCGGGGGGGCGGCCGCCCGCCTCGAAAACTGCCGCGAAGCGCTCTTTTCGGCGCTCGACGGGGCGCTGTTCACGCGCATTTCGCCCGAGGACGGTTCGCCCTACATTCTCACGGTCGCTGCGCGCGGCCTGCGCGGCGAGGTGCTGCAGCGGATGCTCGAGGAGCGCGGCGTGATCGTGGGGACGGGGAGCGCCTGCTCCTCCAAAAAACCGCACAGCCGCGTGATCGAGGCCTGCGGCTACGGCAATGACATTTCGGACGGCGTGCTGCGGGTGAGTTTTTCCCCCGCGACGACGGAAGAAGAGGCCGCGGCGGCGGCACGGGCGATGAACGGCGCGGCGGCGGCACTCAAAACAAAGATCGGATAAAAGCGCCGCCCCGAGGGCGGACAAATCAGCGAAAGGGCGAACTGTTATGGAAAAAGTGATCATCATCCGTTATGCGGAGATCCATCTCAAGGGCAAGAACCGCGGCTATTTCGAGCGGGTCTTTTCGATCAATTTGGAGCGCGCGATGCGCGGCATCCGCCATGAATTGCACCGCACGAGCGGCAGATACCTCATGGCGAACTTCCCCGAGGAGCGCGCGGGGGAGATCTGCGGGCGCATTGCCCGTGTATTCGGCGTCCATTCCTATTCGGAGGGGTTCTGTGTGCCCAACGATCTGGAAAGTATTTTTGCGGCGGCGAAGGCCGTCGCGCCGAGAGAGGGCACCTTCAAGGTGCAGACGCACCGCGCCGATAAACGCTATCCGCTCACGAGCATGGAGCTCAGCGCCGAGATCGGCGGACGGCTGCTCGGGGAATTTCCCGCCCTCAAAGTGGACGTCCACGAACCGGAGCACACCGTCTTTCTCGATCTCCGCGAGAACGGCACGGCGCTCGTCTTCGGCTCCTTCGAGCGGGGGGCGGGCGGCATGCCCGTGGGCACGTCGGGCAAGGGGCTGCTGCTCATTTCCGGCGGCATCGATTCGCCCGTCGCGGGCTATATGATGGCAAAGCGGGGGATGACCGTGGAGCTGCTGCATTTCCACAGCTATCCCTACACCAACGAGGGCGCGAAGGAGAAGGTAAAGGAGCTTGCGAAGCTCCTCGGCCGCTATTCGCTCTCCGCGCGCCTTACAACGCTCAATGTCGCGCACATTCAGGAGGAGATCCACCGGACATGCGCCGCGGAACTCAACGTCACCCTCCTCCGGCGGTTCATGTTCCGCCTTGCGGAGAAGATGGCGTACGAGCTGGGCGCAAAGTGCCTCGTCACGGGCGAGAGCTTGGGGCAGGTCGCGAGCCAGACCATCGAGGGGATCACATCCTCGAATGCGGTCGTCAAACTTCCCGTCCTGCGTCCGCTCATCGGGTTCGACAAGGAGGAGATCGTCCTGCTCGCCAAAAAGATCGGCACTTACGAGACCTCCGTGCTGCCCTATGAGGACTGCTGCACCGTCTTTCTGCCCGATTTTCCCGCGATCAAGCCGAAGCTCTCCTTCATCGAAGAGGAGGAGAGAAAACTCGACGTCGAGGCGCTCCTCCGCGAGGCGCTCGCCACCAAAGAGACCTTCGAGCTCTGACGCCCGTTACAACGCGCCCCGCGCAAACTTTGCGCGGGGCGCGTTTCATGTGTCCGGGAATCCTTTGGAGCGGGTTATTTCCGTTCGACGCGGATTATGGGCTCGTAGTCGCCGAAGCGCTTCACGATCCCCGTCAGGGCTTCGGAGAGCGCCTCGTCCGAGAGCTTGCAATCATAGGGGACGCTCACGTCGAATTCGACCGTCGCCGTCCCCGGGATGAGCCTGAAATCGTGCAGTTCCAGCCCCTCGCAAAGTTCCCGCGCCGCTTCCCATGTCCGGATCCTGAGGCTCGATTCTTCGCAATTCGTCAGGTCCACGGGGTCGATATGAACGGTGAGTAGCACGCCCGTCTCCTTTTTTACCTGCAATTCCAGCGCGTCGATCACGGTGTGCGCTCCGAGCATGGGCATACTCGCGTCCATTTCCGCATGGATCGTCGCGAACGACACGCCCTTGCCGTAGCCGTAGATCTGCAGATCGTGCACGCCGAGGATCTCTTCCGCAGAGAGGAGCGTCTCCGTGATCTTCTGCGCGAGCGAGGGATCGGGCGCCTGCCCGAGCAGTTTGCTGCTCGCCTCGCAGAGGATGCGGATCCCCTGCCATGCGATGAACAGCGAGACGGCGATGCCCGCCCAGCCGTCCGCCGAGGGGAGGAGGGGAGAGAGCGCGGCGCCCGCGATGACCACCGCCGTCGCAAGGCTGTCCGAAAGACTGTCCGCCGCGGAGGCCCGCAGGGCGTCCGAGTCGAGTTTCTTCGCAAAGACGCGGTAGAGCACGAACATCCCCAACTTGACGGCGATGGAGATCCCGAGCACGATATAGACGGCCGCCGATCCCTCGGGCGCGCTGCCGCGGATCACGCAGCCGACCGATTCCCGCACGAGTTCCACCGCAAGGAAGAGGACGCAAAGCCCCGTGATCATGGCGGAGATGTACTCCGCGCGGCGATGCCCGAACGGATGCCGTCTGTCCGCGGGCTTTTCGGCGATCAGAAAGGAGACGAGCGCAACGGCCCCGACCGCGCAGTCGCTCAGGTTGTTGAAGCCGTCCGCCGCCGCCGACATGAACCCCGTGATCGCGCCCGCGGCGATCTTGCCGGAAGCCAACAGAAGATTGCACAGAACGCCGGCAAAGCAGATGACGGCCCCCTTTTTTTCGCGGAAATCAAGCGTCTTCATACCGCTATTATATGAAATGCAGAGAGAAAAGTCAATCCCTACGGCCGATGTTCCGCATCCCGGGATGCGGCCGCGGCAAAAAAACCGTTTGCGCTCCCCAAAGCCGTGTGCTTGGGGAGCATTTCTTGCCGAAATCACGGCAAGGCAGAAAAAAGAAGCGAAAGCAAAAAGGAGCGTAAAATTTATGAACTTTGAACAATGGCTTGAGATCTGGCTGCGCGACTGTGTGCGGCCGTATGTAAAACCGCGCACATGGGAGAAGTATGCCGCCGCGGTGAAAAACCGGATCGTCCCGCATCTCGGAGCGCACGAGCTCGAGGAGCTGTCCGCTTTCGAATTGCAGCATTTCGTCTCGATGCTGTCGTCGCGTTACTCCGCTTCAACGGTCGCGGGCGTCGTCTCCGTGCTGAACAGTTCCCTCGGGCGCGCCGAAGAGATGGGGATCCGCAGGGGGCACTGCCGCCTGCATTATCCCCGCCGGCTTGAGAGATCGGTCCAATGCTTCACGCCGGAGGAGCAGCGGAAGATCGAGCGGCACATCCTCGAACGGGGGGATTCCGACCTCTTCGGCGTCATCCTGTGCCTCTACACGGGGCTGCGGATCGGGGAGCTCTTTGCCCTCGAGTGGAGAGATCTCGACCTCAAAAACGGATTTGTCTCCGTCACAAAGACCTGCCGCGATTTTTGGCGGAACGGCACATACGAGCGGGAGACGGGCACTCCCAAGACGGAGACTTCCAACCGCATTGTTCCGCTGCCGGAACAGATCCTTCCCTATCTCAGAGGGGTGAAACGCGCACGGAAGGGGAGGCTGCTCATGGAGCGGAACGGGCGTCTGCCCACGATCCGCGCCTACCAGAAGTCTTTCGAGGTCCTCCTCAAAAAGCTCGGGATCCCGCACCGCGGATTTCATGCGCTCCGTCACACTTTTGCGACCCGCGCCCTCGAATGCGGCATGGACGTCAGAACGCTTGCCGAGATCCTCGGACATAAGAATCCGACCGTGACGCTGAAGCGCTATGCGCACAGCCTTCCCGAGCATAAAAAGAAAATGATGAATAAAATTGGCAAATTATTTCTTTAAGTGTTTTTATTTCCAAAAAAGTTCGCCGAATGTTCTA
>CANROI010000079.1 GCA_947632165.1 uncultured Clostridia bacterium | reverse complement strand
TTACCCTTGCAGAACTCTTGATCGTTGTCGCGATCATTGCGATCCTCGTTGCGATCGCAGTCCCGCTGTTTGTGGGTTCCTTGACTAAGGCAAAGGAAGCAACCAAAAATGCAAATATTCGCGCTGCTCGCGGTACCGCTGTTGTTTATCTTCTTGAGCACAGTGATGCAACTGATAATGGTACGAACAGTAGCACACTTTGGCCTGCAGACCTGAAGGGTTGGAAAGTCGTAGCAACGGTAAGCGCAAATGGAGAGATTAAAATTACTACACTCGAGGCTCTCACAGCACTTCCCGAGACTGCGGATGATGCAACAGAGAAAGATGGAACTTGGACTGTTACGTTGACACTTGCGCAGACTGAAATTTCGCTTCCTGCCGCTGGCAAGCCGTAACGGACACACAGAAAAAGAATAAGCACTTTGATTTGCTGATAGGGATGAGGAATACTGTCAAATCAAAGAGCAAGACAGAGGAGGGCGTAAGCCCTTCGATGTCACGGCAAAGGCAGCAGTGCCTCTGCCATGCCATCGACAATAATGCCAAGGCGGCAGTATAAAATTGTCATGCTGAGCGTGTCGAAGCATCGCCGCAGCATTATCCGAAGCCAAGACGACTGCCCAATGCCAAGGCGACCCTTCAACTACGTTCAGGGTGACAAAATAGAACGGCAGTATAAAAATGCCATGCTGAGCGTGTCGAAGCATCGCCATAGAATTACCCAAGGCCAATGCTAAGGCGACCCTTCAACTGCGGCTAACGCCTTCGTTACTCGCCTACGGCTCGTGCCGCGCTTAGAGAATCAGAACTTCGCGCGGGGCAGGGTGACATAATAGAATGGCATCGCCGTAGCAATACCAATAATGTCATGCTGAGCGTGTCGAAGCATCGCCGCAGCATTATTCAAAGCCAAGGCGGCTGCCCAATGCCAAGGCGACCCTTCAACTTCGGCTAACGCCTTCGTTCAGGGTGACATTATAAAGGGTGACATAATGCGGGGCAGGGTGACATGATAGAACGGCAATATAAAAATTGTCATGCTGAGCGTGTCGAAGCATCGCCGCAGCATTACTCCAATGCCAAGGCGACCCTTCAACTGCGTTCAGGGTGACATAATGCGGGGCAGGGTGATAAAATAGAACGGCATCGCCGCAGCAAAAACCACGACCCAGCACAGGGTGACAGAAATATGCACATACAACTACCTCTCGCGGTGGATATCTACCTGACCGTGATCCTGTTCGCCCTCGGCGCGTGCATGGGCAGCTTTATCACCTGCGCCGCCGACCGATATATCACCAAAGAGAGCGTCTTCCGCGGAAGAAGCCATTGCCCCGTCTGCGGGCATACGCTCGGCGTCTTGGATCTCATTCCGATCTTCAGCTATCTGTTCCTTCGGGGCAAATGCAGATCCTGCGGTGCGCCGATCCCGATCCGCTGTCTCCTCACCGAAGTGTTGGGAGCGCTCGCCTATGCGGCGATCTATTGGAAGTTCGGGTTCAGCCTCGAGACGCTCGAGTACCTCATCCTGTTTTCGGCGCTGCTTGCGGTCTCGCTCATCGACTGCGACACACTCGAGATCCCCGACGGCCTGCATTTGCTCGCGCTTGTCGACTATCTCGTGTTCCTGCCCTTTACGAGCGGCGTCGAGGCCGTCAAGGATGGGCTGCTCGGCGGGTTGGTGCTCGCGGGCGGAATGCTTGCAGTCTCGCTTGTCGTCGGGTTCGTGCTCCGCAAAGAGGCGCTCGGCTTCGGCGACGTGAAGCTCTTCTTCGTCCTCGGGCTCTTCTTGGGGCTGGGGCAAGGGCTGCTGTGCATCTTCTTTTCGTGTATCATCGGGCTGTTCTTCGCCATTCTTCCCAAGAAGGGCAAACAGAAGGAGTTCCCGTTCGGGCCCGCGATCGCGCTCGCCGCGCTCTTCGCGCTCCTCATCGGGCAGGAATTCATCGATTGGTACATGTCCCTGTTGGGCTGATTCGGACTGAAAAGCCTTGCCGCGCTTCGGCGCTGAAGGCTCAAAGCATAATTCACAAGGAAATAAGGAGTAAGTCATGAAAAAATGCGTCGGATTCGACATCGGGAATCATGACATTCACATCGCTGTCATGAAAAAAGGCGAGATCGTGCGTGGCATTACCGAGCGTCTTCCCGAGGACATCGTGAAAAACGGTGCCATTACCTCTTTCGAGGCAATGACCGATTTTCTCAAGGATATCCGCAAAAAATATAAGCTCGGCGTCAAGAACGCAGGCATCGTCCTGCCCGCCACGCTCTGCTATTGCCGTCGCTTCTCCGTCGTTGCAAAGACCCGTGAGCAGCTGATCTTCAACCTGCCTTACGGCTTCCAGGATTTCATCACCGACGACAAGAGCAATTACTTCTTCGACTGCGCCATCATCGACGCCGTGCAGACGGGGGAGGGCAAGCCGCCGGAACTCGACGTGCTCGCCGCCGCCGCCCGCAAGGAGGTCGTCAGCGACTATATCGATATGTTCCGGAAGGCGGGCTTCCATTTGAAGACCATCATTCCCGAAGAGCTCTCACTCGCCAACATTCTGCGCTGCGGGGAATATAATCACAGCCACGGCATCCTCGATATCGGGCACAACGCCGTCCGGCTCTATCTCTTCGTCGGATCCCGCTTCGAGAGCGTCCGCATCATCGACTACGGTTGCAACGCCCTCGACGAGGTCATCGCCGAACACTTCGGCGTCGATTCGAAGCACCTCTCCGCGACTTACCGCGAAAACAACTTCGAGGGCGTGAATGGGCTCGAAGAGTGCCGCGTCATCTACCGCTCGATCGCATTCGAAGTGCTCAAGGCGGTCAACTTCTACCGTTTCAACGGCGGTGGCTCCCTTGCGCATCTCCATTGCTGCGGTGGCGGCGCCAATAACGAAGAGCTCATGAAGACCCTTCGGGATACCCTGCCCGTCGAACTTACGGATATGTCGGAGTTCTTCGGCGAGCAGAAGGGCAAAGAAAAAATCGATTTTCAGACCGTTGCCGTCGCGGCGGGCGTTGCGCTGCAATGAGGAGGAACGATATGAGTAAAAAAAGAAAAAATGCCAAGAACAAGGCGGCAAAGCAGGAGCCCATCGCAGTGGCCGAGCCCGAAAAGATGGAGACCGCTGTCGCCGAGGCCGAAACTCCTGCCGAGCAAGCCGAAA
This sequence comes from uncultured Clostridia bacterium, assembly GCA_947632165.1. Lineage (GTDB taxonomy): Bacteria > Bacillota > Clostridia > Christensenellales > Borkfalkiaceae > Gallimonas. The sequence continues at coordinate 3,129 of CANROI010000079.1, read as the reverse complement.
CTCCTGCAGTAACGGCGGAAAATGTCGAACAGAAGGAGCCCGTCGCCGAGGCCGAAACTCCCGTTGAGAAAGACGAAAAGTCCGCGAAGAAAGACGAAAAGTCCGCGAAGAAAGACGAAAAGTCCGCGAAGAAGGACGAAAAGTCTGAGAAGAAGGATGAAAAGCGCGCGAAGGCGGAAAAAGCGTCCAAGCAGTCCCGCAACCGCGAAAAGAACACGCTGAACCTGTGCATGAAGGAGAAGAACTCCATCTCCGTTCAGCTCTTCTGCCTGCTCTTTGTTGCGATCATGCTCGTCGTGCTCCTCATCGAGTTCTTCGGCATCTATCAGCCTTACCGCGCGATCGAACAGGCGGAGGCGGATCTCGCTTCCGACCGCGACAAGCTGACGCAGATCCAGGATAAGATCAAGGATTACGACAGCGTGCGCGAGGACTACCTCAAGTACAATTACGAACACTATGATAAGACGCTTGTCGACCGTCTCGACGTGCTCGAAATGCTCGGCAGGACCGTGTTTGCGGTGGGGAAGGTGCAGTCGCTCTCCATTTCGAGCAACGCGATCAGCCTGACCGCCTCCGGGATCGATGAAGCGACGGCTTCCTCGCTCTATGTTACACTTTTGGCAGAGGAGATCGTTGAGACGGTGAATTACAGGATGTTCACCGCACAGGAGAGCTCCGAACCCAGATTGACCATGGCGATCACGCTCGTCAATTCACAAAAAGGAGGCAACTGAGATGGCAAATAAATATCTGTCTCGTAAATTTACGCTCCGCGAACTCATTCTTTTGGTAGTGCTCCTTGTCATTCTCCTCATCGGGCTGTATTTCTGGCTCGTGTTCTATCCCATTCAGGACCGCCAGACCCAACTTGAAGAGGACCGCGCGGAACTTGCTCTGCAGATCCAGGTCGCCGAGCAGCGCGAAGCGAACTACGACCGCATGTCGAAAGAGCTCGAAGATATCCTCAAACTTCCCGAGAATGAGCGTACATTCATGCCGAAGTATCAGAACGACGAGGCGCTCTATGCGCAGTTCGACGTCATCTTTGCCGGGATCACGAACCGTACGATCACCAACACGGGCAATACGCTCCTGGAGGATGACGGGATCTATTCCCGCACGTTCACTTTCAATTTCAGGTGCGACAGCTTCGATCAGGCGAAGGAGATCCTCATTGCGCTCACGCACACGCCGTATCGCAGCCTCATGAACGGGCTTACGATCTCGCCCTCGAACGGCAGCGTTGCCGATGATTCCGTCACGGTCAACACGACGGTCATCTTCTACGAACTCGCCTGAAACAGGCCGCGGCGCTCATACCGCGTTCCCATCCGGATTCAAAAAGCGGGAACTTTCGTTCCCGCTTTTCCGTTACGGTAAATGCTCATTTGTACAAAAATCACACCAAAGGCAAGGAGAATGGTTATGAAACGTTGCAAAATTTTTACGGCTCTTTCCGTCGTATGCGTGTTTGTCCTCTCGGCATTCCTTGCGGCCTGCGGATCGGCGCCCTTTGCAAGGAGATTCACGGGCGTGGTCGGGAGCTACGACGGATCGGGCAATCTGGTCGCCGTGATGCTCTTCCCCGAATCGGAGCAGGCGGAGGGCAGGATCAACCTTACAAACGCACCGGAATCGAACATCGAGTTCCGCTATACGGTTTCTGCAGAAGGAGAGATCTCCTTCGATTTTGATACGGAAGATACCGCCACGGGGACGCTTCACGGCAAAGACATCAGCGTGACGGCGCATGTCAACGGCCAGACGCTGGCGTTTTCCGGGACGTTCTACCTTCTTACGGTGAAAATCGACGGCGATGTCACCGAAGAGGGGTATGTCACGGCGGGGCATCCTTTCTCGGACGTCGTTCCGCTGCCGGAAGAAGTGAAGACGATCACGGTGAACGGCGCCGAAATGACCGTCGAGAAATTCGAGGCTTCCAAAATGCCCGAAAAAGACACGACGGTCGAGATCGTGACCGCCGAATAACGCAGATCGACAATTTTTCAAAAGTCTGTTTGTCCATCTGTTCGTTCGGTTGCAGGCATGAGCTTGTCCGCGCCTGAATGCCATTGGGGAATTATTACCCTTGGGCGTTGAATTTATGTGTTTGTTTATGATATAATCTTGGTACGATAAATGGGATGAAGATATTATGTTGTGGATTTTTGCGGCTGTTTTGTCTGCGGTTTTCGCGGGTTTAACGGCGATACTTTCAAAATACGGAGTAAAAAACGTCAATTCAAATGTTGCTACTGCCGTGCGGACTTCGGTAGTATTGGTGTTCGCATGGATCATCGTATTCATTACGGGCGCATACAAAACTCTTGCGGGAATATCCGTGAAATCGTGGATATTCTTGATTCTTTCGGGATTGGCAACGGGCGCAAGTTGGATATGTTATTTTAAGGCTCTGTCACTTGGCGAGGTTTCAAAAGTTTCGGCGGTAGACAAGTCGAGCGTGGTTTTATCGGTGCTGTTTGCGATCATCATTTTCCCCGATGAACGCACGCTTTGGTGGGTCAAACTGATTTGCCTTGCCGCTATTGCCGTGGGAACGTTTTTAATGACCGATATCAAACACGGCGAGGATAAAAGCAAATTTGCATGGCTTATCTTTGCTATTCTTTCTGCTGTATTTGCGGCGGCAACTTCTATCCTTGCAAAGATAGGGATAGAAAACGTAGATTCTAACGCGGCGACTGCTATCCGTACGTGTGTTGTGCTTGTATTGGCTTGGCTGATTGTGCTTTGCAGAAGGGAAGTAAAATTTGTAAAAAACTTAAAAGGCAAAGAAATTATCTTTCTTGTCCTTTCGGGATTGGCAACAGGCGCAAGTTGGCTGTGTTATTATTACGCAATACAGCAAGGGCAGGTCAGCGTTGTCGTGCCGATTGATAAATTGAGTATCTTGATAACCGTGATATTTTCTCTTTTCCTATTCAAAGAAAAGCTGTCTGTAAAGGCGTGGGTTGGTTTAGCGATGTTGACAGCCGGAACTATTTTTATGGCTGTGTTTACATAAATTTCCAAGTTCAGCGATATTTTCAATTTAGCGGAGAAAAATATGAGTTTTTCGATTGACGCCACGGATTTTCATTGGTTGGAAGGCATTGATGAACGAGA
>CANROI010000078.1 GCA_947632165.1 uncultured Clostridia bacterium | reverse complement strand
GGCGAGGGCATCGACAAACTGCTCGAAAATATCTATCGCGTCGCGGAGATGCAGGAACTCAAAGCCAATCCCGACCGCAAGGCGAAGGGCGTCATCATCGAGGCGAAGCTCGATAAGGGCAAGGGCCCGATGGCGAGTGTGCTCGTCCAGAACGGGACGCTGCACACGGGCGACAATCTCATCTCGGGCACGACGATGGGCAGAGTCCGCGCGATGATCGACGACAAGGGCAGGACGGTCAAGGAGGCGGGACCCTCCACGGCAGTCTCCGTCCTCGGGCTCGAGGACGTCCCCAATGCGGGCGACACCATCTTCGCGGTCGATCAGACGCTCATGAAGCAGGTGCAGGAAGAGCGCAAGAGCAGACAGCGCGAATCCATGATCAAGGAGACCACGAAGGTCACGCTCGACGACGTGTTCGCACAGGTCAGCGAGGGGATGAAGGAGCTCAACGTCATCGTAAAAGGCGACGTGCAGGGCTCGGTCGAGGCGGTCAGAGCGTCGCTCGAAAAGCTCTCGAACGAGGAAGTCAAGATCAAGGTCATCCATGCGGGCGCGGGCGCAATCAACGAGAGCGACGTCATGCTTGCGGACAGCGCAAACGCGATCATCATCGGCTTCAACGTCCGTCCCGATACCAAGGCGAAGCAGCTTGCGGAGCGCAGCAAGGTGGACGTCAGGAGCTACCGCATCATCTATGAGCTCATCGACGACATGGAGGCGGCGCTCAAGGGCATGCTCGCGCCCAAGTATCACGAGATCTACATGGGCAAGGCGCAGGTCTTGCAGACCTTCAACATCACGGGCGTCGGCACGGTCGCGGGCTGCTATGTCACCGAGGGCAAGCTCGTCCGCGGCGGGAAGCTGCGCATCTACCGCGACGACGTCATGATCGTCGAGGGCGGCGTCAAGCAGCTCAAACGCTTCAAAGACGACGCGAAGGAAGTCTCGGGCGGGCTCGAATGCGGCTGCGCGATCGAGGGTTTCAACGAGATCAAGGTCGGCGACTTCATCGAGTGCTACACGATCGAGGAGATCAAGGCATAGGCGCGAAGGGGGAACGGATATGAGATCGAACAGGACACAGCGGCTGGACAGCGAATACCGCCGCGCCGTTTCGGAGATCATCGCGGGGCCGCTGAAGAACAAGGAGGCGGGGCTCAAGGGCATCGTCAGTGTGACGGAAGCGGACGTCGCGCCCGACCTCAAGACGGCAAAGATATACATCAGCATCCTCGCGCCCGGCGAGGAGGAGAAACAGGCGAGCTTTGCGATCATCAGGGAAAACGCGGGGTTTATCCGCCGCGAGCTTGCGAAGATCATGACGATGCGCACCGTGCCCGCGCTCACCTTCCTCGAGGACGGGAGCATGGAGTACGGTTCGCACATCGACGCGTTGCTCGCGGAGCTCGGCAAGGGCGGAGATAAAAAATGAACACAATCGAAGAAATCGCAGGCGTATTGAAGCGCCTGAAGAGCGCGGTGATCTTTACCCATACGCGGCCCGACGGCGACGCCATCGGGAGCGCATTGGCGCTGTCCCGCGCTCTTTTCCTGCTCGGGATCGAAAACGAAGTCGCGGACGACTCCGAGATCCCCGAAAAATTTGCCTATCTTGCGGGGGCCCGCGCGATCAAGAGAGCGCCCTCGCTCGATGCGGAGGGCTACATCTGCGTGGACGCGAGCGACGAAAACAGGCTCGGCGAGCTCGGCGGCGTCTTCCGCAAGGGCGCAAAACGGGGAAAGACGACCGTGAACATCGACCATCATGTGTCGAATACGCGGTTCTGCCAATATAATTTCGTGCGCGAGCGGTCGAGCAATGCGGAGAACGTCGCCGAAGTCATCGCGGCGCTGGGCGTGCCCTTCGACGGGGAGATCGCCGCGGCGCTCATGACGGGGATCGTCACCGATTCGGGCGGATTCTCGCACAGCGACGTGAAGGGGGATACCTTCCGTGCCGCGGCGCTTGCGGCGGACGCGGGCGCGGACGTCAATCTCATCACCTATCAGATGTTCCGCCGCCAGAGCAAGGCGCGGGCGCAGATGTATGCGCGCGTGATCAAGGATCTGCGCTTTCTGCTCGACGACCGGCTCGCCGTCGCATATGTTCCGGAAGAGCTCCTCACGGGCTTTGGACTCAAGCAGGACGCGACGGAGGGCATCGTCGACTTTGCCCTCACGATCGACCCCGTCGAGGTCAGTGTGTGCCTCATGGAGGTCAAAGAAGGGCAATACAAGGCGTCCTTCCGCTCGAAGGGGAAGGTCAACGTGAACGAGGTCGCGGGCATCTTCGGCGGCGGGGGGCATGTGCTCGCCTCGGGCTGCATGTTCTTCGGCGAACTCGAGGGCGTGCTCGATAAGCTCTCTTATGCCGTCTGGCAGCATCTCGGCGACCTATGACCGGCTTCATCAACATTCTCAAAGAGGAGGGCGTGAGCTCGACTTACGCCGTCAACCGGCTGAAACGGCTCTCGGGGGAGGCATGCGGGCACATGGGCACCCTCGATCCCCTCGCTTCGGGCGTCCTGCCGGTCGGGATCGGGAACGCGGCGCGCCTCTTCGAATATTTTCTCGGCAAGCGGAAGGTCTATCTCGCCCGGTTCCGCTTCGGCGTGACGAGCGCCTCCCTCGACCGGGAGAGCGAGCTCGTCTTCGGGGGCGTTGTGCCCCCGCGGGAGGAGATCGAGCGCGTCCTTCCCCGTTTCGAGGGAGAGATCGACCAGATCCCGCCCGCCTTCAGCGCGAAGGTCGTGAACGGCATGCGCAGCTACAAATATGCGCGGCAGGGCAAGGAAGTGGCGCTCGCCCCCAAGCGGGTGAAGATCGAGCGGTTCCGCCTTCTGGAGCAGACTTCGCCCGACGAATTTTTGTTTGAGATCGTCTGCGGCGGCGGAACGTATATCCGTGCGCTCGCGCGGGACCTTGCGGCCGAACTCGGGACGCAGGGCATGATGTCTGGGCTGAGGCGGACCGCGAGCGGCGTCTTTACCGAAGAAACGGGCGTTGCGCTCGGCGCGCTCACGCACGAAAATCTGCAGAATTACCTCATTCCCACCGACAGCGTGCTGCCCTTCCCCCCGGCGGAGATGGAGGACGAGCGATACTATCACGGCGTCCGGTTCGAAGTCGGTTGGGCGGACGGCGTGTATAAGATCTACCGCGGCGGCGAATTTTACGGCACAGGCGTGGTGGAGGGGGGCGTTTTGCGCCCCGGGAAAAAATTATGCTGACGCTTCTGAAGTACGGCGAGCGCTGCCCCATGCCCGTCGTGCTCGTACTCGGCGGATTCGACGGGCTGCACCGCGGGCACCGCGCCCTCCTCGCCGAGGCAAAGCGGGCGGGCCTGCCCGTTGCGGTCACAGCCTTGACGGGGCGGGGCAAAGTGCTCTTCACGCTCCCCGAGCGGGAATTTCTCTTCGAACGGGCGGGCGTCTCGGTCTGCTGTGAACTGCCCTTCACCGAGGAATTTCGCAACACGCCGCCCGAAGAATTTCTCAAGGCTCTCTTTTCGGGCTTCGAGGCAAAGGCGGTGCTTTGCGGCGCGGATTTCCGTTTCGGCAAGGGGGCGGCGGGCACGCCTGCGCTTTTAGAGGCGCTCGCGCCCTGCCCCGTGTTCGTGCGGGGGATCGTGAAGGAGCGCATGGAGGGCGGAAGGCCCCGCAAGATCTCCGCTTCCGCCTGCAGAAAGCATCTTGCCCGCGGGGAGATAGCGCGTCTCAACGCGCAGTTATGCGCCCCCGGGGACGATTTTTACAGCTGTGCCTATTTTGTGCAGGGGACCGTGGAGCACGGCAGGGAAGTGGGCAGAACGTACGGCTTCCCCACGCTCAATCTCTCCGCCCCGGAGGAGAAACTGCTCCCGCCCGACGGCGTGTACGGCGGCCTGGCTGCGACCCCGAAGGGGAACTTCCCCACGATCATAAACTTCGGCGCCCGCCCTACGTTCGGGGTCGGGGAGCGCAAGATCGAGGCGCACCTCATCGGCTTCCAAGGGGATCTGTACGGCGCGACGGTGCGCCTGTATCCGACGGAATTTTTGCGCCCGATCGAGAAATTTTCTTCTCCCGAGGCGCTCAGAATACAGCTTGAGAAGGACAGAGAGAGGTTGATGCACATATGATCAAATTCGGACCGAGCGGAAACAGCGAGAGCTTCTATGCGGCAGGCTATGCGCATACGGAGCAGTCGGCGGCGTTTGTGCGCGAGCACGGGCTCGACTGCTTCGAATATTCCTTCGGACGGGGCGTGCGCATGTCGGAGGAGAAGGCGCGCTCCATCGCGGAAGCCTTCCGCGAGAACGGGGTCGAGATCTCCGTCCATGCGCCCTACTTCGTCAATTTTGCGAACGCGGACGACGAGATGGCGCAAAAATCCTTCGGCTATGTGCTCGACAGCGGCAAAATGGTGCAGCTCATGGGGGGAAGGCGGGTCGTCTTTCATCCGGCGGCACAGGGCAAGGAGCCGCGCGAGGCGGCGGTGGCGCGCACGGCGGACCGGCTCAAGGTCCTGCGCGACGAGATCTACCGGGAGGGGCTTTCGCAGGTCCTCTTCTGCCCCGAGACGATGGGGAAACTCGCGCAGATCGGCACGGTGGAAGAGATCGTGTCATTCTGCAAGATCGACCCCGTGTTCACGCCCTGCGTGGACTTCGGGCATGTCAACGCCCGCGAGCAGGGGAGCCTGAAGACGGCGCAGGATTACCGCGACCGCCTCCTCTACATGCTCGATGAACTCGGCTACGAACGCATGAAGCATTTTCACGTCCATTTCTCCAAGATCCAATACGGGCACAAGGGGGAGATCCGGCATCTTACATTCGAGGACGACGTGTTCGGGCCCGAATTTGCGCCGCTCGCCGAAGTGCTCTTCGAGCTGAAGTTGGAGCCCTATATCGTCTCCGAATCGGCGGGTACCCAGATCGAGGACGCCGCCGAAATGAAGCGGATCTACACAGAAATCGCACACAGGTCGTAAAAATAACACGAAAAGGCGCGCCCCGACGGCTGAAAGCCGTCGGGGCGCGCCCTGTTTTCATCCGGGTCATCCGGGCAGATTTTCAAGCAGAAAATGTTCGAAGAAGGGGGTCCACCAGGTGAGGTAGCCCGCTTTCTTGGGATGGATGGCGTCGCTGCGGCACCATCTGTAGTAGTCGTCGGAGACCGCCGCGTTAAATCCCTCATCCCCATAGAGGTCGATCACGTTCACGTTGTACCCGCCGGCCTGCCACTTTTGGGCGATCTCTTTGACTTCGTCCACGAGCTTCCCGTATTCCGAGCCCTTGGGATCGCGGTTCGAGCGCACGCCCGTGTCGCCGAAGTAGGCGCCCGAATAGAAGTAGACGGGGCAGTGCCAGGTGTCCGTCACGTAGCGGATGATGAACTCCACGCCGCCGAGGGTCGTGCCCTTGTCGATGTCCTCTTCGTACCGGGGGATGTCCTCGAGCATCGTCCCGCGCTTGTTCAGGCGGTTGTTCGTGCAATCGTTGGTCGAGATCTGGCAGATGAAGGCGTCTGGCCGGGCCTCCTTGTCGAACACGGTGCTGTTCACCATGCGGCGGGTATAGGAGCGGACGCCCGAATCGCCGTTTCCGCCGTCGTCGAAGATCGTCGTGCCGGAGACGGCCTCCTTGACGCTCGTGCAGCCCGTGAGCGCGGCAAGAAAGTCTGCCATGCTCTCCCCCTGCGAGGCGGAACCGTAGGTCACCGAGGAGCCCAACCAATAGAAGAGTTTGCCCTCGAGCGGGCTGTTTTCCCGCGCGGTGACGGCGGAGACGTCGAATTCCGCGCCGTTCGCGTCCTTCCCGATGTTCGCCTCGTCGATCGTGTACTGCGCGTCGGGAATGGGGTCGGGGCCCGGAGCGGGCTCCTTGCCGCAGGCGACGAGCATGCCCATGAGCGCGACGAGCGCGCAGGCCGCAAGTTGGATTCGTTTCATGATATTTCCTCCCTTATCCCCCCTTTCGGGGATTTTTTCAGTGATTCAGGTCCCAATCAATGGGCGGAATGCCGTGCTCCTTCAGGTAGGCATTGGTCTTGGAGTAGTGCCTGCAACCGAAGAAACCGCCATAGGCGGAGAGCGGCGAGGGGTGCGCGCATTCGAGAATGAGATGGCGGCTCCGATCGATGAGGGGGGCCTTTCTGCGCGCATTGCCGCCCCAGAGGAGGAACACGAGATGCTCTTTCTCTCTGCTCAGAATGGAAATGACGGAGTCGGTGAACCAGCTCCAGCCGCAATTCGCATGGGAATTTGCCTGATGTTCCCGCACCGTGAGGGAAGTGTTGAGGAGGAGGACCCCCTCCTTCGCCCACTTCGTGAGGTCGCCCGAGCGCGGCGGGTCGAATCCCAAGTCGTCTTTGAGCTCCTTGAGCATATTTTCGAGCGACGGCGGTTTTCTGACGCCGTTCTGCACCGAAAAGCACAGCCCGTGCGCCTGCCCCGGCTCATGGTAGGGGTCCTGCCCGAGGAGCACGGCCTTTACTCCCGCAAACGGCGTAAAACGGAAGCAGTTATAGAGGTCGTACATGTCGGGATAGACGACATAGTGCGAATATTCGTATTTCAGGAACTCGCGGAT
>CANROI010000077.1 GCA_947632165.1 uncultured Clostridia bacterium | reverse complement strand
CTTGTTCCAGCTTACATGATCATTGGTCTGTTCTCCTTGCGCCGTTCTTTCATTTATTGTTACTTTCTTTCTCTTGTACCTTTATTATATCACACATTTTCGGTTTGTCAATAGTTTTCCGAAAAATTTTCCGAAAAAATTTTCGGGGGCGCCTTTTTCCCGCCGCGGGCTTCAAGGCGCGGTTCCGTGCGCCGCCTTGGCGGGTTTCACCTTCACGCTTCCGCAGAGGACCTCGGCATAGGAATAGGAGGTCTTTCCGAGGAAGTTCTTGTCGTTCGGGCTGACCGTGAAGAGCGCGGGGTAGACGCCCGAGAGCTCTCCGCAGTAGCGGAGGATCTTGTTCCTGCCCAAATTGACGGTGACGTCTACCTGGGTGCGGAAGTAATCGGCGATGGTCTGTTTGACTTTCTGCAGGTCGTTGTTGCGCTTGATCATGGCAAAATGATTGCCCGCGGGCCGCCTTTTTATACCCTTCCCGGCATAAGGGGCCCTTGGGGCGCATACAATGGAGGGAAACCAAAATCGGGAGAAATGATTATGTTGAAAACGCAGACGGAGACCTATCGCAGTTACGGGAAGATCGGCGAGCTGAGCGCGCAGACCGCCGTCGAATGCCGCTTCGGCGGCGAGGTGGAGACGGTGCTCTCCGCCCATGCGGGCGCCGTGCTCATCGGCTGCACGGCGGAAAACGGCGAAGTGCGCTATTCGGGGCGGGTGCTCTTTTCCCTCGTCTATGAGGACGCGGAAAAGCATGTCTGCCGCGCCGAAAAGGGCGTGGAATTCGCTGCCTCGGCAAAAGACGAGATCTGCTGCCCCGCCTACACGGCGCGCGTCAGGTTAGAGACGGAGAACCTCTCCGTCCGCAGGGAGGGGGCGAGCGTCTATCTCTCCGTGCTCCTCGGCGCGCTCATCACGCTCTTCGGCGACCGCAATTTCGAATATCTTACGGGCGGGGACCTCGTTCTGAAGCGGGAGACGCTGCCCTTCTATACCGCCCATCTGTGCGGCGGAAACGCCGAGGCGGACGACGAATTCGAGACGGAATTCATCGGCGACATCCTGCTGCACAGCGAGACGGTCAATCTGACCGACATCACCTGCGAGACGGGCACGCTGCGGGTGGAGGGGGAGGTCAACCTCGGGCTCCTCGCGCTCAAGGGGGGGAACGCCCTCGTCTCCTTCGAGCGGCTCGTGCCCTTCCGCGTGGAGATCCCCTGCGACGCGGCAACGGCGGGCGCGAATGCGGAGGCGCGCGTGGTCGTGACGGGCGTGAGCCTGCATGCGGACGCCAACGAGGAGCAGGGCAAATGCAAAATTGCCGCCGAGCTCTCTCTGAGCGCGGAGGGCTGCGTCTATGAGGAGACGGCGATCGACGCGGTCACGGACGCCTTCTCGGAGACGAACGAGGTGAAGATCGGGTTCGGCACGGTCGAAAGCGTGGGCGTGGGCGAGCCGGTCCGCTTGTCGGAGCGGATCACGGGCAAGGCGGCGCTCTCCTCCCCGGTGGACTTTTCGGACGTCTTCCAGGCGATCGCGCTGCAGCGCGCGGAGGCCAATCTCACCTATACGGACGGCGCGCGGGTGGAGGGGGTCGCGATGGCGACGCTCCTCGTGCTCGGCGCGGACGGCTCCCACCGCGGCGTGGAGCTGAGCCTGCCCTTCTCCGTGCCCGTGCAGGCAGAAGGGGACTGCGCCGTCTCCGTCCTGTGCTGCGGCATGTCGGCGCGGCAGCGGCAGGAGGGCGAGATCGACGCCGAGGCGACGCTCCGCATCGGGCTCCAGCCCCGCAAAAAGCGCTGCGCCCGCCCCGTGGTGTCCGTCGAAGAGGGCGAGGCGCTCGTGCAGAGCGACAGCGCCGTGAGCGTGTATATCCCCCGTGCGGGCGACGGGCTGTGGGAGCTTGCGAAGCGCCTCAGAAAGCCGCCCGAAGAGGTCGCGGCGAACAATCCCGACATCGAGTTCCCCGTCAAAGAGGGGCAGAGGGTCATCATCTATCGCAAAAAGAGCATCTGAAATTTTAAAAATGCAGTGCGCCCGGAGGGTTCCGGGCGCATAATCCGCTCTCGGATCCACATACTGATGGCGGAGGAAACCATGAACAAGAAATTTTTATGCGGCGCGTTGGCGCTCCTGATGACGGGCGCGCTCTTTGTGACCGCCTGCGGAGAAACGGGCGACAACTCCGGCAATTCCGGCAACTCCGGCAACCAGAGCGGGACCAACAACGGAATGGGCGATCCCACGGTGAAGCCCGGCACCGTCATCACGGACGAGGAGACGAAAAAAGCCCTCCTCGGCGCGGTGACGCAGACAGAGCTCAAGGGGCTGACGTTCAGCGGCTCGTTCAATCTGAGCGTGACGGCGGAGGGCGCCACCCAAAGCCAGACCATCACGGCAGAGGGCGCTTCGCGCTTCGGGACCGCCGTCGAGGCGGACCTCTTCGCCTCCCTCGAAGCGGGGGAAGAGGAGGGGCAGTACTACCTTCTGTTTGTGCGCGAGGGAGCCGCCTATCAGGCGGGCGGCGACGGGGATCTCGATTTTACCTCGCTCAAGGCACAGCTCAAGGACAAGGACGACCCCCTTCCGCTCGACAAAACGGACTTCGGCAAGGCGCAGGACCTGCTCGGTTCCGCGGGGGCGGTCAGACTGCTCAAGAACCTGACCGCGCTCTCGGAGGGCGTGATCACCAAGACGGAGGGAGGCTATTCGCTCGAATATGACGTCATCGGCGGGGCGGAGGATCTGCTCTCCGGCGCCGAAACGCTCGCGGAGGCGGTGGACCGCGACGCCGACATGACGCTCTCGGCGCTCTTCGGGCAGCCGTTCGTAAAAGATACCCTCGGCGTTCTGCTCGAAGGGATCACGGCGGAAGATCTGACGGCGACAGCCGCTCTCTTCCTTCCCGAAGAGATCGCCTCCGCACTGCCCGCGGCGGGCAATTCCACGGCGCTCGGCTATCTCGAGAGCTGCCTGCGTTCCGGCGCGTTCTATACGGCAGTCACGGGCGGCGCTGAGCCTTGGGATGACTACAAGACGTTCGGCGAGGTGCCCCTCGGCAAACTTGCCGGCATCCTTTCGGGCGGGGAGTTCGACCTCGGCGCCTATGATCTCAAGGAACTCGTGCACGGCCTTAAAGAGGGGCTCAAAGAGAAGCTCTTCGGCCTCGTCTGCAACCTGATCTCCCTCGAGGGCGACGCGGCCGACGAGACCGCCGGCATTGCGCTCCGCTTCTCCTTCGACGACAACCGGAAGCTGCTCGGATTCGGGCTCGACGCGCTCGTCACGGGCTCAGTCACGGCCCCCGCTGCGCCTCCTACTACGTCCCCCGAAGAGGGCGGCGGCGCGCCCGAAACAGAGACGCTCCCCGCCGCAAAGAGATCTGCGGGCACGCAGGTCCGCGTTTCGCTGAAGCTCGAGACGACCTGCGCTTCCGCGCCCGAGCTGTTCGATCTCTCGGGCTGCAAGCTCTCGGAAGGCGGAACGATCAAGTAAAATTTCCGAACGGAACGAAGGCCATCCGCACCGCGGATGGCTAAATTTTTCCGATTCCCTTGCCAAACCGCGTCTTTTGTGCTACAATATGCATGATGAATACGGTCAGAACGGACGTTTTCGCCAAACTCAACCTTACGTTGGACGTCGTGGGAAGGCGGGGGGACTATCATCTCATCGACTCCCTTGCGGTCTCGGTGGACCTCTCCGACCGGATCGTGGCGCGCGCGCGGAAGGACGGCGCCGTCACCGTCAAGATGCACGGCATGGGGAGCGAGGGGATCCCCCCCGAAGAGAACGCCGCACAGCGCGCGGGGGAGGCGTTTGTCGCAGCGTTCGGAACGCGGGGCGCGGACATCACGGTCTATAAGAACATCCCGATGGGCGCGGGCCTCGGGGGCTCCTCCGCGGACGCCGCGGGCGTGCTGAACGCGATGAAGAAGCTCTACGGCACGGCGGACGACCTCAAGCCCTTGGCGGACGCGCTCGGCAGCGACACGGGCTATCTTCTCCGAGGCGGCTTTGCCCGCCTGACGGGAAGGGGAGAGCGGGTGGAGCGCCTCGGCAGGACGCCCGCAATGAACTTCCTCCTGCTCGTGCCCCAAGGGAGGGTCTCCACTGCGGAATGCTACCGCCGGTGCCGGGGCGTCTCGGAATGCCCGCACACGCCGCGCGCGCTCGAGCTCTTCCGCTCGGGGGAAGTCGTATGGGCGGCGAAGCTCTTTTCGAACGACCTCTATCCCGCGGCGCGGGAGTTGGAGCCGGAGGTGGAGACGGCGCTCATGGAGCTCAAACGGTTTTCCCCCGTTGCGGCGAGCATGACGGGCTCCGGGAGCGGCGTGTTCGCGCTCTTCGAAAGTTTCGAGCTCTGCCAATGGGCAAAGAGCCGCTACCGCGGCAAGGCGCGCGCCTACTGCCTTAAAACTATAGAGCCTCCCGTCCCTGCGGACGAGGACGAATATTAGAAAAAATCCCGGCAAAACCGGAAAGAAGGTATCATATGGAAGAGAGGATCATCGACGATCCGAGGAAGATCAAGGTCACAAAGAACACGGTCGGCGGCATCAAGGATGCGACGGACGGCATTGCGCCCGAAGCGGAGGAGGGCAAGGAGACGGAGGAACTCGACGTCGCATTTCCCGAGGAATACGACGAAGATCTCGTCGGGCTCGCCCCTTCGCAGCTGCAGGAGGCGCTGAAGAAGCGCGAAAAAGAGGCGGAAGCCGCCCGCGAGCAGTGCGAAAAGCATCTTGCCGAGGGCGAACGGCTGTTGCAGCGCGGAGATTTTGCGGGCGCGGAGGCGTTCTTCGTACAGGCGGCCGTGTACGATCCCGATTGCGCCCGCGCGAAGGAGGGGATTTGGCTCTCCCGCACCCGCAACTTCAAAGAGATCGAGCCCCTCTACGTGCTCGAGAACGCCAAGGAAATCGCCGATTCGGACGAGAAGACGCAGGCGTTCGTCAAAAAGAACGCAGGCGAACGGCTCGAGGCGGACCGCGCCGCCTATCTTTCGGAGGAGAAGCCGCTCAAAGAACGCTTCGAGACCGCCCAGAAGACCCGCTCCGAAAAATTCAGGGAGAACCGCAAGTACTATCTGATCCGTTTCACGATCTTTCTCACGATTACCGTGCTCTTGGGGATCGCAACGGGCGTGAGCGCCTCCTTCCTCTACCGCACGGACACGATGACTCCGATCTATTTCATCATCGCATTCGGCGTGCTGACGGCAATCGCCCTCACGGTGGCGCTCATCTATCTGCGCCGCACGCTGCAGGCGGTCCGGCTGGAGGTCGAAAACAAAAAACTTTCCTCCACGGAAGACGGCGCACGGCTGAGCGAGCTGAGGAGCCGGCTGTTGTGCATTTCGCTCATTCTCGGCGAGAAAGAGGATTGATCAAAGCGCCCTGCGGGGCGCTTTTTCATCTCCTTTTCATTCGGGGAAGTGAAATTTTTTCAAAAAGGGTCTTTACATCCCTCTTCTTTTGCGCTATAATAACGATAGCCGCGGCGGCACGCCGCAAGGAGGAACATTCATGGAACTCATCTATACGGGCATCGGGAAGAAGGTGTATCGGGACGGAGACCGGCTCATCAAATCCTTCGACGAGACCTATTCCAAGGCGGGGATCCTCAACGAGGCGCTCAACCAGGCGCGTGTAGAGGAGACCTCTCTCAATATACCGAAGATCCTCGAGATCTCCGTCATCGAGGGAAAGTGGTCGCTGACCTGGGAGTTCATCGAGGGCGAGACGCTCGAGACGCTCATGAAGCGCAACCCCGAAAAAGAGGACGAGTACCTTGAATTTTTCGTCGACCTGCAGATCCGCATGAGCAAGGAGAAGGTCCCGCTCTTGGGGCATCTGCGCGACAAAATGCACGCCAAGATCTCCGCAAGCTCCTATCCCGCGAGCGTGCGCTACGAACTGCATGTCCGGCTCGACAGCCTTCCCCGCCACAAGAAGCTCTGCCACGGGGATTTCCAGCCGAGCAACATCATCCTTACGAAGGACGGCACGCCCTACATCATCGACTGGGCGCATGCCACGCAGGGGAACGGCTCGGCGGACGCGGCGCGCACCTACCTGCTCTTCTATCTGCACGGCAAGCCCGAACTTGCCGAAAAATATCTGCGCCTGTTCTGCCTCAAGACGGACACGGCGATCCAATACGTCCAGCGGGTGCTCCCCATCGTCGCCGCGTCGCAGTCGGTCAAGAACAAGCCCGAAGAGGCGGAATTCCTCTCGAAATGGGTCAACGTCTGCGATTGGCAGTGAGGCGCTTCGCCCTCGTATCTCTCCGGACATGAACGTCTATCTCGACTATGCGGCGACCGCGCCGCTGAAAGAATCCGTATTCGAAGAAATGCTCCCCTATCTGAAGGGGCGTTTCGGCAATGCGGATTCTTTGCATTCTTACGGGCGGGAGGCGGCCTATGCCGTCACGCGCGCCCGAGATTTGATCGCGGAGACGCTCGGCGTACAGCCCTCCGAGGTGTACTTCACCTCGGGCGGCACCGAGGCGGATAATTGGGCGGTCCGGGGGCTCGGAACGGGCGGGGCGGTCGTCTCGCCCATCGAACATGCCGCCGTGCTCGGGGCGCTCCCGCTCCGAGGGGGCAGGGGAAAGATCTGCACCGCGGGGGAGGATGGGACCGTCGCGCCCGGGCGCACTTTC
>CANROI010000076.1 GCA_947632165.1 uncultured Clostridia bacterium | reverse complement strand
GTCAACCTCGAGGACATGCTGCAGAACGGCACGGTCATCTCCGGCACCTTCATCGAGAAGCCCCATTCCTTCTCCACGGCTTGCAACATCGCGACGCAGATCATCGCGCAGGTCGCCTCCAACCAATACGGCGGGCAGTCCATCTCGCTCACCCATCTTGCGCCCTTTGTAGACATCAGCCGTCAAAAGATCCGCGCAGAGGTCGCCGAAGAGCTCGCCGACGTCGGCGTGATGGAGGATACCATTGCGCGCATTGCCGAGAAGCGGCTCCGCGAGGAGATCCGGAAGGGCATTCAGACCATCCAATATCAGGTCGTCACCCTCCTTACCACGAACGGACAGGCCCCCTTCGTCACGGTGTTCATGTACCTCGGCGAGGCGCGCAACGAGCGCGAGCGGGCAGATCTTGCGATGATCATCGAAGAGACGCTCAACCAGCGCATTCAAGGCGTGAAGAACGAGGCGGGCGTCTGGGTCACGCCGGCGTTCCCCAAGCTCATCTACGTCCTCGAAGAGGACAACGTCCGCGAAGGGAGCAAGTATTGGTACCTCACCGAGCTCGCGGCAAAATGCACCGCAAAGCGCATGGTGCCCGACTATATCTCCGAAAAGAAGATGCTCGAGTATAAGATCGACAAGAACGGCGAAGGGCATTGCTATACCTGTATGGGCTGCCGCAGCTTTTTGACGCCCTATGTCGACGAGAACGGCAAGCCGAAGTACTACGGCAGATTCAACCAAGGGGTCGTCACGATCAATCTCGTGGACGTGGCGCTCTCTTCCGAACGGGACGAAAAGCGGTTCTGGGAGATCTTCGACGAACGGCTCGAGCTCTGCCACAGGGCGCTCATGGAGCGTCACAACCGGCTGAAGGGCACCCTCTCGGACGCGGCGCCCATCCTTTGGCAGTACGGCGCGCTCGCGCGGCTCAAGAAGGGGGAGACGATCGATAAGCTCCTCTATGGCGGGTATTCGACGATCTCGCTCGGATACGCCGGGCTCTATGAATGCACGAAGTACATGACGGGCAAGTCGCACACCGATCCCGAGGCGAAGCCTTTCGCCCTCGCCGTCATGCAGCACATGAACGATAAATGCAAGGAATGGAAGCAGAAGCACAACATCGACTTCTCCCTCTACGGCACCCCGCTCGAGAGCACGACCTATAAGTTTGCCAAGGCTCTCCAAAAGCGGTTCGGGATCATCGAGGGCGTCACCGATAAGAACTATATCACGAACAGTTACCATGTCCACGTCACCGAGAAGATCGACGCGTTCACCAAGCTCAAGTTCGAGAGCGAGTTCCAGCAGCTCTCGCCCGGCGGCGCGATCAGTTATATCGAGGTGCCCAACATGCAGGACAATATTCCCGCCGTGCTCTCCGTGATGCAGTACATCTACGACAATATCATGTACGCCGAGCTCAACACCAAGAGCGACTACTGCCAGGTCTGCGGCTACGACGGCGAAATCACGATCGTGGAGGAGGACGGCAAGCTGCTTTGGGAATGCCCTTACTGCCACAACCGCGACCAGTCCAAGATGAACGTCGCCCGCCGGACCTGCGGCTATATCGGTACGCAGTATTGGAACCAGGGCAGGACGCAGGAGATCAAGGATCGGGTGCTGCACCTGTAAAGTTCACGAAATTCTTTGCTCACGCCACCTCCCTTGGCTCCCCCTTGAGGGGGAGCTGTCACCGTAGGTGACTGAGGGGGTGTCGTTCGAAAAGAATTTCCGTGAGGAAAGGTGCTCTTACGCCTTAATTTGCTCCTCCTCTCGTTCGTTTCATCGGACAGTAAGCCGAAAGGGTTCGGCAAATTGTGTGCGCTTATGGAAAAGCGTGGTTTTGCTCGCGGACGTAATTTAGAACGGCAGAAGCGCGGATTCCAACGCGCAGTAATTTGGAAGCAATAGGGCATTCCAATTATGTCACCCTGAACGGAGCGTAGCGGAGTTGAAGGGTCGCCGCAGCAATCGCTTGGAATCCCGCAGCAATCGCTTGGTACCCCGCCGCAATCGCTTGGTACCCCGCCGCAATCATTTGGCACCCCCGCCGCAATCATTTGGCACCCCCGCATTCGGAAACCGCAAAAATATTTGTGCCTATGAACTATGCCGAGATCAAAAATTGTGATATCGCCAACGGAGAGGGAGTGCGTGTCTCCCTCTTTGTTTCGGGTTGCCGCCGCCACTGCAAGGGCTGCTTCAATGCCGTCACTTGGGACTTTTCCTACGGCAAGCCCTTCGACGAAGAAGTGGAGGAGCGCATCCTCGGCATGCTCGCGCCCGGCTATATCGCGGGGCTCACCCTCCTCGGCGGCGATCCCTTCGAGCCCGAAAACCAGCGCGCCCTGTTGCCTTTCGTCCGGAAGGTCAGGGAGCGTTTCCCCGAGAAAACGATCTGGTGCTATACCGGTTATACCTATGAGCATGGGGGGCTGAAAGAGCCCGAGGTGCAGACCGAGGCGACCCGCGCGCTCCTGTCGCTCATCGACATTCTGGTGGACGGGCGGTTCATCGAGGCACAGAAGGACATCCGCCTGAAGTTCCGCGGCTCCTCCAACCAGCGCGTGATCGACCTCAAACGCAGCATTTCGACCGACAGCATCGTACTCTATCTGACATAATATTACCAAGATCCGTATCAATTTTGTACAAAAACGCCGCTCCGTCTGTTTTTTCACGGAGCGGCGCTTGCGTTTTACCCTCTTCTTATGCGGCGGAGCGTTTGAGGAGGCGCTTCTCTTCGCTGCGGTAAGAGGTCTTCAGCAGGATGGGGGTCAGAATGGAGGAGATGAGGATGATAAAGATGATGAAGGGGAACACGGCGGGATCGACGAGGCCGCTCGCAACGCCCTTTTCGGCGCAGATGAGCACGACTTCGGCGCGCACCATCATGCCGAGCCCGACGCGGTAGCTGTCGCGGAACGAGAACTTGCAGAGCTTTGCGCCCGCGCCGCAGCCGAGCAGCTTTCCGAGCAGTGCCGCCGCGACATACACGCAGCCGAAGGCGAGGAAGGGCAGGTCGATCTTCGAGAAGTAGTCGATGTTCGCAATGCCGATGTTGGCGAAGAAGACGGGCGAGAAGAAGAGGTAGCCCATCGTGTCGACCTTGGATTCGACGTAAGGGGTCTCGGAGAGCGTGCCGCCGAGCAGGATCCCCGCGACGTAGGCGCCCGTGATGTCCGCAACGCCGAAGAGTTTTTCGGCGCAATAGGCATAGACGAAGCATGCCGCCAGCGAGAGGATGGGCACGCGGCGGTTGTGGGGGGCCTTGCGCTCCATGATGTCGAACACCTTTCTCAGCCCGACGCCGATCGAGATAAAGATGACGAAGAAGAGCACGATCTTGATCACGACCATGCCCGCGTTGGGGTTGAACCAATCCCAGCCGCTCTCGCCCTCCGCGCCCGCGAAGCCCGTGAGGACGGAGAGGATGATGATCCCGAGCACGTCGTCGATGACCGCCGCCGCGACGATGGAGGTGCCGACTTTGCTCTCGAGCTTTCCGAGTTCCTTCAGCACCGCAACGGTCACCGAGACGGAGGTCGCGGTCAGGATCGCGCCGTAGAAGAGATTCGAGAGCACGTTTTCGAAGCCGAAGAAGAGGGAGGCCGTGAGCCAACCGAAGCACATCGGCACGATGACGCCGAACGTCGTGATCACGAGCGAGGCGACGCCCGTCTGCCGGAGCTGTTTGAGATCGGTCCCGAGCCCCGCCGAAAACATGATGAGGACGACCCCGAGCTTGCTCACGACGCCGAGCGAAAAAGAGACTTCTTCCGAGAAGAAGGCGGTCTGCAGGGGCTCCCAGGGGATGTATTTCATTGCGCCGATGAGGATGCCCGCAAGGAGCATCCCGATCACGGCGGGCATTCCGATCCGGTGTGCGCCGAGGCCCATCAGCTTGCCGAGGCAGAGGATGAGCGCAAGAGGCAGCAGCACTTCAAAAGCTTCCATTCACGATACCTGTCTTTTACTGTCGTTCGAACCTTGATATATTATAATCCTTTCCCCGGAAAAAGCAACTTTTTTGCCCGCCTTTTCGGCGGTTTCGGGCGAATTTTTCATAGAACGCTTGTCAGTAAAGGCAATTTGTGCTATAATGAATGCCAATGGAATTTCAGCGCGTGCCCGTTCCGAGCGAACGGGCGAAACAGATGAATCCCGTGGTGCTCGCCTTCGTCGGAGACGCGGTCTATACCCTGCTCGTGCGGCAGATGCTCGCGCTCTCGAGCGGGTGCAAGACGGGGGAGCTCAACAAGCGCGCGTCCGAGGTCGTCTCGGCGCACGGGCAGAGCGAACGGCTCGGGCGCGTCCTTCCCCTCCTCACCGAAGAGGAGGAGGAGATCTACCGCCGCGGCCGCAACGCAAAGAAGCTCACGCGGAGCAAGCACGCGACGGCGGCGGAATACACCCGCTCGACGGGGTTGGAGGCGGTCGTGGGCTACCTCTACCTCACGGGCAGAACGGACCGCATCGAGGAGCTGTTCTTCTCCGGCGGCCCGGACGAGGAAATTTGACGACATGAAAACTTATGGCAGAAATGCCGTTTTGGAATTGCTCAAAACGGATAAAACAATCGAAAAGGTCCTCATCGAGAAGGGCGCGCAGGGCACGCTCGGCAAGATCTTCGCCGAAGCGAGGGCGAAGGGGATCCGCGTGCAGTTCGCGGACCGCGCCGCGCTCGACCGCGAGTGCCCCGAGAAGCGCCATCAGGGCGTGATCGCCTATACGACCGAGTTCCGCTATTCGGCGCTCGAAGATCTGTTCGGCGGGGAGAACAGCCTCATCGTCCTCTGCGACGGCATCGAGGACGTGCACAACCTCGGCGCCATTCTGCGCGTCTCGGAGTGTGCGGGCGCGGACGGCGTCGTGATCCCCGCGGCGAAGGGCGCCGGCGTCACGGAGGCGGTCGTGCGGATCTCGGCGGGCGCGGCGGAGCACATCAAGGTCGCAAAGGTCTCCTCGATCAACGCCGCGGTCGAGACGCTGCAGAAAAACGGCTATTGGGTGTATGCCCTCGAGGCGGGCGGCGAGTCGATCTACGGCAACCGGCTGACGGGCAAAGTCGCCCTCGTCGTGGGCGGAGAGGACAGCGGCGTGAGGCGGCTCACGCGGGAGAAGTGCGACAAGGTGCTCTCCCTTCCGCTCTTCGGAAAAGTAAATTCCCTGAACGCGTCCGTCGCGCTCGGGATCGCGGTATATGAGGTGGTGCGTGCAAGACTCGGAACGTGACGAAGTGCTCGTCGAAAGGGCCAAGAAGGGGGATAAGGACGCGACGGAGCAGCTGCTCCGCCGCTATCTGAACACCGTGCGCGCCCGCGCCCGCCGTTTCTTCCTCGTGGGCGGCGAGACGGAGGACCTCGTGCAGGAGGGCATGATCGGGCTCTACGAGGCGATCGGCGACTTCCGCCCGGACGGCGGAAAGAGCTTCAAGAATTTCGCCTATCTCTGTGTGACGCGGCACATTTTAGACGCCGTCAAGGGCTCGTCCCGCCGCAAGAACGGCCCGCTCAACAATTCGGTCTCCCTCTTCGATCCCGCGCTCACCGAGTCCGCGGGGGAGGAGAACCCCGAGGAATTTCTCATCGACAGTGAATCGCGCACCGAATTCCGCATGAAGCTGATGAAGACGCTCTCCGACTTCGAATTCCGCGTGATCACGATGTATCTCGAAGGGATGAGCTACGCGCAGATCTGCGAGGCGACGGGCAAGGATTTCAAGAGTGTGGACAACGCGCTCAGCCGCTCCAAGAAAAAGCTGCAAAATTCATTTGCAAAGTGAGGACCGCCATGCATTTATCTCTCTACAGAAAATTCCGTCCGACGTCGTTTTCGCAGATGGTGCGGCAGGAGCACGTCGTGCGCGTGCTCAAAAACCAGATCGCAAGCGGTTCCATCGGGCATGCCTATCTCTTCTGCGGGCCCCGCGGCACGGGCAAGACGACGGTCGCCCGCATCTTCGCGCGCGCCGTCAACTGCGAGGATCCCAAGGACGGTTCCCCCTGCGGCGTGTGTCCCGTCTGCCGCGCACTCGGAGAGGGCAGCCTCGACGTGAGCGAGATCGACGCCGCCTCCAACAATGGCGTGAACGAGATGCGGGATCTGAGGGAGAAGGTGCAATATCCGCCCGTCACGGGCAAATACAAAGTCTATATCATCGATGAGGTGCACATGCTCACGGACAGCGCCTTCAACGCGCTCTTAAAGACGCTCGAAGAGCCGCCCGCGCATGCCATCTTCATCCTTGCGACCACCGAGCCGCACAAGATCCCCGCGACCATCCTCTCCCGCTGCATGCGGCTGGACTTCAAACTCATCCCCGAAGAGGACCTCGAAAAGCATCTCATGGGCATTCTCGACGAGATCGGGAAGCCCTATGAGCGCGAGGCGGTCGCCGCGATCGCCCGCGCGGGCGCGGGGAGCGATCGGGATATGCTCTCCATCGCCGAGATGTGCCTTGCCTATTCCGAAAAACTCACCTACGAGGGCGTGACCGCCGTGCTCGGCGCCGCCGATTTCACGCAGACCGCCGCCCTCGTCGAGGCGCTGCTGCATGCGGATATGTCCGCGACGCTCGAGAAGACAGAGGCCATCCTCGCGGAGGGGAAGTCGGTCGGCGTGCTCTGCCGCGATCTTCTCGATCTTCTCAACAAGATCGCCGTCGCCAAGACCTGCCGCACGGCGGAAAAACTCCTGTCTTTGCCCAAGACGCACTTTGCCCGCGTCTCAGAGAT
>CANROI010000075.1 GCA_947632165.1 uncultured Clostridia bacterium | reverse complement strand
CTCGCCTTTCTGCCGATGTCCCTGATCGCCCTGTCCGTCCATGCAAAGAGCGGCCTGCTCGAACGGCGAGGGCTGCTCTTTCTCATTGCGCCCGCCCTCCTTTTTTCCGCCGCGGGCGCCCTTCTCGCAAGCCGCCTTCCCGCCCTCGCTCTGAAAAAAGCATTCGGGCTGTTTCTGGTCGCGCTCTCCGTCTGCCCGCTCCTTTCCTTTTTGGGAAAAAACAGAAAAAAGGACGAAAAAATTTTGTGAAAATGGAAAAATTTTTCAAAAAGGGTATGGACAAAGCCGAAATCCTGTGGTAGAATAGATAGCAGGATAGAATAGGCGGTATTTTGGGTTCTCCCGCTCGGACAGCGTCCGAAATTAAATCCAAGGACGGGATAAAATGGGTAAGATAGGAATCATAGACCTGGGCTCCAACTCCGCACGCCTCGTTATCGTCAATTTGTTTCAAGACGGTTATTTCATGGTCGAGGACGAACTGAAAGAGAGCGTTCGCCTCGGGCAGGATATGGACCGCGACGGCTTTCTGAAGCCGCAGCGCGTGGCGGAGACAATCAAAACTTTGAAGATGTTCAAACGGCTTTGCGAAGCCACGGGGGTTGAAAGGATCATCGCGGTCGCGACGGCGGCGGTTCGCCGCGCCAAAAATCAGCGCTCTTTCCTCGATGAGATACAGGCGACGTGCGGCCTCAAGATGACCGTCCTCTCGGAGGAAGCGGAGGCGACGCTCGTCTACCGCGGTGTGATCAATTCGATGGATATCCCCAAGGGGATCATTCTCGAGATCGGCGGCGGCAGCACCAAGATCGTATACTACAACCGCAGAAGCATTCTGCATTTCACGACGCTCGCATTCGGCGCCGTGACGCTCACCGACCTCTTTGCGGACGACGGCGTCTCGCCCGAGGCGCAGACGGAGAAGATCGAAGAGTTCTTCACCGAGCAGTTCAAGAAGATCGATTGGCTCTCCGAGGTCGAGCCCGACACGCAGATGATCGGCGTGGGCGGATCTTTCCGCAATCTCTATAAGATGAACAAGCTGGTATGCAAGTACCCGCTCAACATCGTCCATAACTATACGTTTGCGACGGAGGATTTCCGCACCATCTACGAGATGGTGCGCGTGCTCGACGTCGAGAAGCGCAAGCGCATCCGCGGGCTCTCGCCCGCCCGCGCGGATATCATGCCCGCGGCGCTCGCGATCATCAAGGCGTTCACCGATTATCTCGGGATCGAGTCCTTCCAGATCGGCGGCTGCGGCCTGCGCGAGGGCATCATGTTCAACCAGGCGCTCCCGATGACCGAAGAGCGGCCCCTTTCCGATGTGCTCGGCTATTCGCTCACCACGCTTGTCAAGTACTACGGCTGCAACGAAAAGCACGTGGAACACGTGATGCATCTGAGCATCCAGCTCTTCAAACAGCTCCGTGTGCTGCATAAATACCCGCGCGCCTACCTCAGGGTGCTCAAGATCGCGGCAAGTTTGCACGACTGCGGCCAGCGCATCCGCTACTACAACAACCAGAAGCACAGCAGATACATGATCCTCAACTCCTCGCTCTACGGCGTGACCCACCGGGAGATCGTGCTTGCGGCGTTCATCGCGGGCTGCCACAGGAAGGAGGATCTCATGCCCGCCGATTGGACGAGGTATAAAGACATCGTCTCGGACGAGGACCTCGACATCGTCAGAAAGCTCGGCGTGCTGCTCCGCATTGCGGAGAGCCTCGACCGCAGCGGCATGGGCGTCGTGACGGGCGTGAATTGCGACGTTCTGGGGGATTCCGTGATCATGAAGACCGAGCTCAATGGCGACGCCACGCTCGAGATCGCGCAGGCGATGAAGGCGAACACGGAATTTAAGCGCACCTTCAAGAAGAATCTGGAAATCCTGTGATGCTGATTTTGGCGAGCAATTCTCCGCGGCGGCGGGAACTTTTGCGGGAGAGCGGGATCCCCTTTGAGGTCGTCCCGTCCCGCTTCGAAGAGTGCGGCGCGGGGCTCTCCGCCCGGGAGACGGTGCTCCGCTTTGCCGAAGGCAAGGCGCGCGAGGTGTATTCCCGCAACGGGGAGGCGTTCGTCCTCGGCGCCGATACCGTCGTCTCGCTCGACGGGAAGATCTTGGGGAAGCCCAAAGACCGGGAAGAGGCCGCGGCGATGCTGCGCGCGCTCTCGGGGCGCAGGCACGAGGTGCTCACGGGCGTCTGCCTGATCGGGCGGGAGTTCTTCCGCTTGGACGCGGCGCGGACGGTCGTGGAATTTTACCCGCTCGGCGAAGAGCTGATCGGGCGGTATGTGGAAAGCGGGCTCCCCCTCGACAAGGCGGGAGCTTATGGCATACAGGACGGTTATCCGCTCGTGCGCGGTTACGAAGGAAGTTATACGAACGTCGTGGGGCTGCCGATGGAGTTCGTCACGGCGTTTCTGAAGGAAGGAAAAATATGTTGAAACTTGCGATCGATTTCGGGACTTCGATGACGAAGATCTACAAGCTGGGCAGCGGGATCGTGCTCGCGGAGCCGACCTGCGTCACCGTGCAGAAGGACTCGGGCGAGGTGCGGGCGTTCGGCAACGACGCCAAGCGCCTGCTCGGCAAGACCGCCGACCTCACCGACGTCTGCTTCCCCGTCTATGAGGGGGAGATCGTCTCCGAGAAGCTGGCGGGCTCCCTTCTCGAGTACTTTTTGGGGAAGGTGGTGCGGCACAGTTACTCCATCGAGGCGCTGTTCTGCGTCCCCTGCGGATTCAAGGTGGAATCGCGCGAAAAGGTCTACCGGGTCGCGAAAGCGGCGGGGATTTCCCGCGTCAACTTTGCCGAGACGCCGTTTTTGAGCGCGCTCGGGCAGGATGTTCCGCTCAGCGAATCCAACCCCGTGTTTGCGATCGACATCGGCGCGGGAGTGACCTCGATCGCCGCCTTCTCGCTCGACGGGATCATTGCGGGCGTCTCGATGAATGTGGGCGGCAACAATATGGATATCCACATCATCGACCATATCGCAGACCATTTCAATCTCAAGATCGGCTCGCTCACGAGCGAGAAGCTCAAGAACACGGTCGGCAGCCTCATCGAGGACGATAACCAGAGCACGATCATCAACGGGAGGGATATTTCGACGGGCAGACCGCGCTCCGTCTCCGTCTCCTCCTCCGATATCGAGTTCCCCGTCCGCGTGTATATCGATAAGATCCTCGAATACGCCGAACTTGTGCTGCGCAAGCTGCCCGCGGAGGTCTCGGCGGCGGTGGGCAACAACGGGGTATATCTCTCGGGCGGCGTCTCGGCGCTCGCCGGGCTGCCCGAATACGTCTCCCGCAAACTGCAGATGGAGGCGCATTTGGCGGGTGATCCGCAGACGGCGGTCGTGCTCGGCGGCGGCAGGGCGGTCGGCAATCCGGCCCTTCTGAGAAGGATCCGTTTGGACTGACATTCTGGAATATGAAGAGCATTTGAGGAGGAAAGAAGATGAAGAAGAAACTTGCATGGGTCGTATTGCTCGCAACGCTCATGGCCGCGCTCTTCGGGTTCGTCGCCTGCGGCGGCGGAACGGAGGGTGAAAAAGAGGAGCCCGGCATCGAATATGCGGGGACGTATCAGCTGAGAACGATCAATTATCTCGGCTTCGAGCTCGAACTCGGCAAGGGCGGCGTGCTCGGATTTTTGACCAAGGATCTTGCCAAGCTCACGCTGACGGAGGACCGCCGGGTCACGTTCAACTGCGACATTGCGCTCCTCAAATTCAACGTCTCCGGGACGTGGGAAGTGGATAAAACCGACGAGGAAAAGCTCACCGCAACGGTCAAGGGCGCGGAAGAGGTCGTCGAAAAGCTTGCCATCAGCTGCAACGGAAAGACGTTGGTCGTCAGCTATATGGACGCAACGTTCACCCTCGAAAAGTGACATAAATCTGCCTTTTACGCCCCCCGCGCTCCCGCGCGGGGGTTCGTTTTCGGATATCCCCGGTAAAATCGTTTGACAAGCGGGGCAAAAGCGCTTATAATGCTTATAACAACAAAAAGGCGATGAAGCGGAAGAGACGTCTGCACAGTTCCTCTCCAGAGAGAGGCCCCCGCGGCTGAAAGGGGCCTTGCGGAAAGGCAGGCGGTATTCCCCCGCGAGCCGCTCCCCCGAACAGAACTTCAAGGGGAGCCGTTCCCCGCGTCAAGGGTGCAAGAAGGCGCGATCGCGCGCGAAGACAGGTGGTACAGCGTCATTGTCACGCCCTGTCAGCCGTTTTTCGGTTGACAGGGCGTTATTTTTCGGGCGGGCGCAGAGCCCGCCGCATGCAGAACACATTAAGGAGAGTTTCATGGAACAGGACATCGAATTGTTGCAGGAAGCGACCGCGGAGGCGGAGCAGGCACAGGACAGCCGCGCCCTCTACGAGGTCAAGATGAAGTTCCTCGGGCGCACGGGCAAAGTGACCGCGCTTTTAAGGCGCATGAAGGAGATCGCCGCGGAGGAGCGGCCCGCCTTCGGCAAGCGCGTCAACGACCTGAGGGAAAAGCTCGAGGAAAGGTTTTCCTCGCTTGAGGAAAAACTCAAAAAGCGGGAGCTCGAGAAGAAGCTCGCGGGCGAGGAGATCGACGTCACGATGCCGGGCAGGCGCGGGAGGACCGGCGCGCTGCACCCCGTGACGCGGGTCAAGAACCAACTCATCGACCTCTTTTCGGGCATGGGCTTCGAGGTGTTCGAGGGCCCCGAGATCGAGAGCGACTACTACAACTTTACGGCGCTCAACACGCCCGCCGACCATCCCGCGCGGGACATGCAGGATACCTTCTATCTCAGCGGGGAATTTCTGCTGCGCACGCAGACGAGCGCGGGACAGATCCGCGTGATGGAGAAGAAAAAACCGCCCATCAAGATCCTCTCGCCGGGCAGGGTGTTCCGCTCGGACGACGACGCGACTCATTCCCCGATGTTCCATCAGATGGAGGGGCTCGTCGTGGACCGCGGGATCACGCTGTGCGATCTTCAGGGCATGCTCGACGAATTTGCGAAGAAGATGTTCTCCGAGACGAGCAAGACGCGGCTTCGGCCCAGCTATTTCCCCTTTACGGAACCCTCCGTCGAGGTGGACGTGAGCTGCGCCGCCTGCGGCGGCAAGGGCTGCTCTTTGTGCAAGGGCACGGGCTGGATCGAGGTGCTCGGCGCGGGCATGGTCAACCGCAGAGTGCTCGAAAACTGCGGGGTCGATCCCGATGAGTTCTCGGGCTTTGCCTTCGGCATGGGCATCGAACGGATCGCCATGCTCAAGTACGGCATCAACAACATCAAATTGCTCACGGAAAACGACGTGCGCTTTTTGGAACAGTTCAAGGATTGAGGAGGATCGCCATGTTATTGCCTTACAGTTGGTTGAAAGAATATGTGGATACCGATCTCTCCGCGGAGGAACTGCAGGCGAAGCTCTTCTCCTGCGGCTTCGAGGTGGAGGAGCTCACCTATCTCGGCAAGGACGTCGAGGGAGTATACACGGGCAGGATCACGGCATGCGAAAAGCATCCCGATGCAGACAGGCTCACGGTCTGCAAAGTGGACTGCGGTGAAAAGGGCGCAAAACAGATCGTTACAGCCGCCACGAACGTATTCGAGGGGGCGATCGTCCCCTGCGCTTTGGACGGGGCGACCGTAAAACACGAGGGCGGCGTGCAGAAGATCAAGACGGGCAAGCTCCGCGGGGCCCTCTCCGAGGGCATGTTCTGTTCGGGCGAGGAGCTCGGCATCAACGACGACTTCTATGAGGGCGCCGGGGTCAACGGCATCCTCATCCTCGACGGGGATACCCCGCTCGGCGCGGACATCCGCCCGATCGTCGGCATCGACGATTGGATCTTCGACGTCGCCGTGACCGCGAACCGTCCGGACTGCCAGAGCATTCTCGGCCTTGCGCGCGAAGTGGCGGCGGTGCTCAAGACTTCGCTCCGCCTGCCCGCGCTCGATTATACGGCGAAAAAGACGGCGGTCTCGATCCCCGTCGAGGTCGAAGATCCCGCGCTCTGCCCCCACTACATGGGACATTTCGTGACGGGCGTGAAAATTGGGCCTTCCCCCCGTATGCTGCGCCGCCGCCTCGCGCTCTGCGGGTTGCGCTCCGTCTCGAACATTGTGGATATCACGAACTATGTGCTCTTGGAGCTCGGCCAGCCCATGCACGCCTTCGACCGCAACTTTTTACGCGGCGGCAAGATCGTCGTCCGGCGCGCCAAAGAGGGGGAGAAGATCGTAACGCTCGACGAGAAAGAATTTACGCTCCGCCCCGAGCATCTGCTCATCTGCGACGGAGAGCGCCCCGTCGCGCTCGCGGGGATCATGGGGGGATTGAACAGCGAGATCAAGGAGGACACCCGCGAAGTGTTCTTTGAGGCCGCGAAATTCGCGCGCGACAGCGTGAGAAAGACCTCCCGCGCGCTCGGCCAGCGCAGCGATTCCTCCGCCCGCTTCGAGAAGGGGATCGACCTCTACACGCAGGAGCTTGCGATGAACCGCGCGCTCCATCTGGTCGAGGCGCTCGGTTGCGGCGTTCCCACGACCTACCGCTGCGAGGCGCTCGCCGCGCCCGCCGCTTTGAAGAAGATCGCGACGACGTACGAAAAGATCGACAAAGTGTTGGGGATCACCGTCCCGCGGGACGAGGCGAAGGAGATTTTGGAGCGCCTCGGCTTCCGCGTCGAGGAGAAGGGCGAATACGGCGGAGAGATCTATGTGACCGTGCCGCCTTGGCGGGACGATATCGACGGCTACCCCGATCTTGCCGAGGAGATCATCCGCATGTACGGGTACTGCCATCTCGAACCCACCTTCCTCGAGAATGCGTCGGTAACGCACGGCGGCAGAACGCCCGCGCAGGAGCGGGAGCTCAAGGCAAAGAG
>CANROI010000074.1 GCA_947632165.1 uncultured Clostridia bacterium | reverse complement strand
AGGACGTTCTTCGAGAGCGTCACGCTCCGGAGCGAAGCGCAGTTCTGGAAGAGATAGCTGCCGAAGTTCGTATAGGCATATGTGGAATACTCATTCGTGAGTGACGTATCGACTGCGTCGGGGATGACAATGCTCTCAAGCCCCGAGGCCTGGAAGGCGTAGTTCTCGATGCGGATGAGCGATTCGGGAAGTTCGATGCCCGTCAGCGCGGTGCAGCCCGAGAAGG
Source organism: uncultured Clostridia bacterium (assembly GCA_947632165.1). GTDB lineage: Bacteria > Bacillota > Clostridia > Christensenellales > Borkfalkiaceae > Gallimonas. Next base: position 6,718 of record CANROI010000074.1, on the reverse strand, counting down.
CGCGTTCGCCGATCCTTCTGGTCCCCTTTTCGAGCGTGACATCGGAGAGCTGCGTGCAGCCCGAAAATGCGCAGAAGCCAACGTCTACATAATTCGGGATGGAGATCTTCTCGATGCCGGAATTCTGGAATACGCCGACGATGCTCGCCGAGCTGCCGGCGGTCGCACCCAACACGATCATGTGGTCGTCTGCGGGTTTTTCGAACGTCACGTTTTTGAGCGTGGGGATCTCCGCAAAGGCGGCGTTGTTGATCGTCTCGACGCTCGCGGGAATGGTGATCTCCGTGAGCCCCGTGCCTCTGAACGCGTCGGCGGGGATGCTCGTGAGCGTTTCGGGCAGCCTGACCTCGGTAAGATCCGCCATGCCCTTGAAGGTGAGGTATGAGAGGTCCGTCAAGCCGTCGGCAATGTAGACGCTGTGTAGGCTCTGGGCCTTATCGAAGAAGCTCATGCTCTTCGAAACTTTTCCGTTGAGGAGATACTGAGGAGCTACCTTTGCAAGGTAGATGAAATCGTCGATCTCCGACAGTTCGAACGCATAGGATTCGATATAGAGCACACTTTCGGGGATCGTGAGGCTGGGCACTTTGGTGCCCGAGAAGGCGCCGAGGCCGATCGTCTCCAACGTATTGGGCAGGGTGATCGAATTTGCCACGACATTTGCGAGCGCATGTTTTGCGAGCGTAGTGACGCCCTCCGCAACGACGATCTCGGATACCGATACGCCATAGAGCGCGTATTCGCCGAGCACCGAGCCCTGATCGATTGTGATGACGCCGCCCTCGTACGTCTTGCCCGCGGGATAGGCGATGATCGTGCCGTCGGTACCGCACAGGACGCCGTCGTTGGAGACAAAGCTCGAATTGTTCTGGGCGACATTGAACGCGTCGAGGTTCTGCAGGCCGCCGAATGCGCCGTAGAAGATGGTCGTCATCGTAGCGGGGATCGTGACGCTCGTGAGGCCGCTGTCCGCAAAGGCATAGGCGCTGACGCCCGTCACGTTCTTGAGGTCGATGTATTCGAGGCTCGAGCAGCCGCGGAAGGCCGCGGTGCAGATGCCCTGCAGCGAATCGGGCAGGGTGACGTCGGTAAGGTCGACGCAGTTATAGAAGTTGTTGCCCGCCGAGGTCGCCGAAAGGTTCCCGGTGGTGATGCCGATGCGGGTCAGCTTGAGGCCGCTCAGGTCGATGCGGGTGAGGCCGCTCTCGGCAAATGTGTAGGTGCCGATATCGGTGAGCGAGGTGGGAAGATCGATCGTCTTGAGGCTCTTGCAGCCGCGGAAGGCGTAGTTGCCGAGCTTGGTGCAGGAGAATCCCTGATCGAAGATCACATTTGAGAGATCCGCGCAGCCGTCGAACATATTGGTCCCGAACGAGGTGATGGAAGCGGGGATCGTGACCGACTTGAGCTTCGTGTTCTGGAAGGCGCCGTTTTCAAGCGTCGTGATCGTGCTCGGGATCTCGATGGATTCCAGACCCGAACCGCTGAAGAGGTAGTGGCCGATCTTCGTGACGGAGGCGGGGAACTCAAACGACGTGAGCGACGTGCAGTTCGCGAAGGTGTAGACCCCGAGCGCGTCTGCGGAGAACCCGGGCGCGAAGGTGACGCGCGAAAGGCTCGTGCAGTCCGCGAAGCAGTGGCCGTTCGAGGTACCGCTCGAATTGCTGTGGAAGAGCGTGATCGACGCGGGGATCGTGACTTGCTCGAGCGCGGTGCACCCTGCGAACATGTTCTGCCCGATATAGGTGCAGCCCTCCTGGAAGTTGATCTCCGTGAGGTTGAGGTTTTCGCGGAAGGCGCCGTTGCCGCAGTTCGAGGCATTCGGGACCACGGGAACCGTGACCGATTTGAACCCGCAGTGTGCGAACGCCGTGACGCCCAGGAATGTGACGTGATCGAGGTTGATATCGGTGAGCGAAGTGCAGCCGTAGAACACGCTTGTGCCGATCTTTGCGCAGCTTGCGGGCAGGATGACCTGCTTGAGGTTGACGCAATCCTGGAAGTTGCAGCCGCCGCTGTTGAGGGCCGCGCTCGACGAAGGGATGCCGCCGAGGCTCGTGAGCGCGGAGAGGTCGATGCTCGTGAGTCCGCTGCCCATAAAGGTCTTGTTGCCGAACGTGGTGATCGCGACCGGAAGGTTGACCGTCTCCAGCGACGTGCAGTTCTGGAACATGCTGTCGCCGAGCGTGTTGCCGGGCGCGGTCGCACCGAACTCCACCGACCTGAGCGACGTGCAGTCCGCAAACATATTGTTCCCGTACACGGTGATGCCGTTCCCGAGCTTCACGGTCTGCAGATTCGTGCAGCCGCTGAACATATCGCTTCCGATCCGTTCGAGGCTGTCGGGCAAAATCACCGAAGTGAGCTGTTTGCAGTTATAGAAGATCTTACTGCTTGTGTTCTTGGCAACTGCCGTCGGCTTCGTGCTGTAGGAGCCGCCAAGCGCAGTCAGGTTGGTGAGGTTGCTCCAATCGATCGTCTCGATCGCGGTATTGGAGAATACCTCCCCACGGATATGCTTGAGCGTTGTGGGCAGCTTGACATCCTTCAGGCTCGTGCAATTCAAGAAGATCTTGAGCGTGAGTTCTTCGATCTGGGTCTTGCTCAGATCGATGCTCTTCAGCGAGCGGCAGTAAGCGAAGGTGCCGTGCTGGCTGTTCGTCGAGGTCCAGGCGTCTTTTTCCGAGTTGAAGAAGCCCTTGAACTGCGTGCATTCTTCGAAGTTGATCGAGCTGAGGCTGTAGCAGTTGATGAAGGCGTCTTCGCCGACGTACTGAAGTTTGCTGCCGGGCGCAAAGGTGACCGACTGCAGGTTGATGCAGTTCTTGAAGGCATTGTCGCCGATGGTGGTCACGCTCGCGGGAATGGTGACGGAGACGAGCTCGGTGTGGGAATAGAAGGCGCCCATGCCGATTGTTTCGACCCCGTCTTTCACGTTGTACACCTCGGAGGAGGCGGTGCCGAACACGAAGCGGATCGCCGTGCCGTCCATATTATAGAGGACGTTGTCGCCCGACTGCACGTTGAAGTTCTGGTTGAGCGGATCGATGACGACCGTCTTGATCGAACCGGCGCCCGTGAACAGCTCGTCGATGTTCGTGACGGAAGTGGAGAGATAGACCGTTTCGAGATTGTTCGCACCCATGAAAGGACGGGTCCCGAAGGTGAAGGACGTCTCGGCATCGGGGAATTCGAAGACGTTGATCGCCGAACCGCGGAAGCAGTAGTTGCCCATGTAGTTGAAGTTCGAGCCCTCTTCGAAGTTGATCTCGGTGAGCTTCTTCGTGGCCGAAAAGCTGCAAATGCCGAACCGTTCGACAGAAGCGGGAACGGTAAAGGTGGTGAACCCGGTGTTCTCGAACGCATAAGAGCCGATTTCGGTGAGCTTGTCGTTGTTTTCGCCGAAGTCGATCTCGGAGAGCGAAGTGCAATCGCTGAACAACTGGTACCCGATCTTCGTGAGCTGCGAATTATCCGCGATCTCGACGCGACGAAGCGAAGTGCAGCTGCCGAACGTATAGCCGTCCTCGCGCTTGGGATCGCTGCTGTCGCCGTCCAACTGTGTGACGCTTGCGGGGATCCGGAGCTCTTCGATCGCCGTGTTTCTGAAGGCGTACCGATAGATCGTGGTGAGGGTCTCCGGGAGAGTTACTTCTTTGAGCGACGCGCAGCTGTAGAACGCATAGTCGCCGATCACCTGCAGCCCTTCGGGCAGGTTGATCGAGGTGATGGGGGTTTCATAGAACGCATGGGTGCCGATCTTCGTCAGGCTGCCGACTTCGGGAAGGTTCACTTCGCGCACGTTCAGCTGATAGAACGCATAGTCGCCGATCTCTTCGAGCGAAGCGGGAAGATTCACGACGCGGAGCGCGGTGCAGCCCGAGAAGACGCCGGGGCCGATGTACTGCGTGCGTTCGGGGAAGGTGATCTCTTCGAGCGCGGTGCACTTGTAGAAGACGCCCTCCTGTACGATATCATTGATGTAGGTCTTCTTGCTGCCCTCGATGACGAGCGGATTATCCGCATTACCCGTGTGGAAGTTGACGCTTTTAAGCGAAGTGCAGCGATAGAACGCATTGATTGCGATCGAGCTCACCGTGTTCGGGATCTCGATCCGTTCGAGCGCGTAGCAGTTGTAGAATACCTCCTCGCCGATCGCAGTGAGCCCGTTGGGCAGATCGACCGAACGGAGCCCGGCGCATTCGCTGAATGCCCGCGGCTCGATCTCGAGCGTTCCGCCTTCGAGAATGAGCGGGAAGTGGATCGTCGTGATGTTGATATTGGCATAGAAGGCCTTGCCGCGCACGGTGAGCCCGCTGGTCTGAGGGACGCGGACGCTGCCGTTGTCGCCGTCGGACTGACGGGGCGCGAAGATCAGTTCGAAGATCTTGCCGTTTTCCTTGCCGTAGAGCACGTCGTCCTTGACTTCGAAGTGCTCCGAACCTGCGCCGACCGTGATCTCGGCAAGTGCATAACAATCGTCGAACACGTCAAATTCCTCGGCGTCGATGTCGCCGATCGATTCGAGGGTGGCGGGCAGCGAAACGCGCCTGAGCTGTGTGTTGCGGGCAAATGCCTTTTCGCCGATCCTGAGCACGCCTTCGGGGATATCGAGCTCCTGCAGCGCGGTGCAGCCGTAGAAGCTCGAAACCCCGAGTTCGACGGTGCGGGTGGGAAGTTCGACCGAGCGCAGCCCGACGCAGCCGGAGAATGCGCTCTCGCCGATGGTGAGATCGTTTTCGCCCGGCGTGAACTTCACATAGGCGAGCGCGGTGCAGCCGAGGAACGCCGAATCGCCGATGGTCTCGACGTTGCCGCCGATCGTAACGCCCGTGAGCAGCGTTCTTGCCTCGAACACGCTCTCGCCGATCCTCGTGATGCTCTCGGGGATGGTGAAGTCGCCGGAGCGCATGAGCGGATAATAGATGATGGAGGCCATCTTCGCGTCGTAGAGCACGCCGTTTCCGTCGGAGGAGTAGTTCGGGTTGCCTTCGGCGACCACGACCCGCTCGATCTTCTTGCCGAACACGGCGGGGACATCGAATTCGGGCACGCCCTCGCCGAGGTTGACGGTCGTGACATAGTTATCGTTGCCGATCTCGGTCGTGAAGGCGTCCGTCGCAAAGTCGATCGAGCTGCGGTTCTTGCCGCTCAGCACGGTGACTTCGGTCAGATGCGTATTCTTGCCGAAGGCGTTCTTCCCGAGCGAGACAAGGTTCTCGGGCAGGGTGAGCGATTGGATATTGTTGCCGTGGAATGCGGAATCCTTGATCGTGAGATCATAGCTGTTTGCGTCGCCCTCGAAGGTGAGGGAGGTGATCCCGTCCGATCTGAATGCGGCCTTGCCGATGTTCGTGATCTGCTCGGAGATGACGACGCCCGTGATCGCGGAATTGCCGGAGAAAGCGTTGTCTGCAATGGAGGTGATCCGGGGATCGAAGCGGAGCTGGCCGCTGATGCCCTTGGGCGCATAGAGCGCTTCGTACTGCGAACCGTTTTCGAGCTTCTGGCAGAGAATGCCGTCGATCACGGCGAAGTTGCCGCCCTCGCCCGCGATCTCGATGTCGGTCAACGAGGTGCAGCCCGAGAAGATCGCCGTGTTGAAGCCGGTCAGACGGGCAGGAAGGATTACTTCGGTCAGCTTGCTGCAGTCCTTGAATGCGTCGTCATAGAGATAGAGAGCCGATTCCTCTCCCTCGGAGGCAAGGAACTCCACGCGCTGGAGCGAGCTCGAAGTGGATTTGAAGGCGTTTGCCTCGACCGTGATCACGCTTGCGGGGATCTTGACCTCGGTCACGTTCCTCGCATTGCGGAAGAAGCCGACCGAAAGGACCTGCACGCCGTCGGGGATCGTAATGGACCCCGTGAGCGCCTGCGGAACGTAGGCGACCTCTTTGTTGCCGGTCGTCTCGTTGAAGCGGACGAGCAGTCCGTTTTCCGTGGCGTAGTGCTTCTCACGGTTCCCCTCCACCTCATAGATGTTGATCAGACGGAGTTTGCTGCACGAGTCAAACGCCGAGGAGGACGCGGCGATCGAGATGGTGGTGATCGTATCGGGAATGTTGATCACGGTCAGATTGGTGCAGTTCGTGAAGTCCTCCACGACCGTGACGGGGAATTCCGCGCCCGTCTCGTCGACGTACTTTTCGGGCACGGTGACCTCGGAGAGGTAGCCGATCTCCCGTCCCTTGGAGACGGAATACCCGTTGTTGAGTTTTTTGAAGCTGAACACATCGCCCCATGCGGCATAGAGGGTGCGGCTCGTGATCTGGTTCCAGCCGAAGAGGCTCTTGCCGTCGACGCCCGTGTATCTGACGCCCTGCCCATTGGGCTCCGCATAGAAGCCGATGAACGTCTTGATGACGTTGTTCGACGTGGGAGGCGTGATCTCGTAGGCCTGTTCATAGTAGACGTCGAACTCGATGGTCTTTTCGCTCTCCTGCGCGTAGTCGCCCAGCACGAGCGTGATCGTGATCTTGTTGGGATCCCATGCCGCATAGAGGTTGAGATCGGTCTTTGCGGTAAAGGTCTCGTCGGTGATGCGGCGGCCGTCGCCCTCCGCGCCGCCGGGCGCGGTGTACCAGCCCGAAAGCGTATAGCCTTCGCGCGCGATCGCGGGGAAGTTGTACGGATCGCCGTCCGCCCTGTAGATCGTCGTGACGGAGGCCGAAGTCTTCTGATCGTTGAGCGCAATCTCATAGGCGTCGACCTGCGTGCT
>CANROI010000073.1 GCA_947632165.1 uncultured Clostridia bacterium | reverse complement strand
CTACTATAAAAAGCGCCCCTGCTCCGCGCTGGTCCGCTCTGCGGCGGAGATCCTCTGCGGGCTGCTCGGGTGACGCACGGCGAAAAGCCGTGCTTTTTATTTCATTCTATCGCAAATTCTTGCCTTCGGACGGCGGAATATGATATACTAAAAGAAAAGCCGCGAGGAATCAACATGATCGATCTGACTTGCATCCGGAACGCCGATCCCGAGCTCGCCCGGGCGATGGAACGGGAACTTGCCCGCCAGCGGGGCAATCTCGAGCTCATTGCGAGCGAGAACATCGTCTCTCCCGCCGTGATGGCGGCGATGGGCAGCCATCTCACCAACAAATATGCCGAGGGCTATCCCGGCAAGCGCTACTACGGCGGCTGCGAATTTGTCGATATCGCGGAGACGCTCGCCCGCGACCGCCTCAAACAGCTCTTCGGCTGCGAACATTGTAACGTCCAGCCCCACAGCGGCGCACAGGCGAACTTCGCCGTCTATTTTGCGGTGCTCAAGCCCGGCGATACGATCATGGGCATGGACCTCTCGCACGGCGGGCACCTCACCCACGGTTCGCCCGTCAATGTCTCGGGGACGTACTTCCGCATCGTGCCCTACGGCGTCTCGCGGGAGACGGAGACCATCGACTACGACGAGATGGAGCGGATCGCCCTCGCATGCCGCCCCAAACTCATCGTCTCGGGCGCGAGCGCATATCCGCGCACGATCGACTTTGCGCGCATCCGCGCGATCTGCGACAAGGTGGGGGCGTACATGATGGTCGATATCGCCCACATCGCGGGGCTCGTTGCGGCGGGGCTGCATCCCAATCCCGTGCCGTATGCCGATTTTGTGACCACGACCACGCATAAGACGCTCCGCGGGCCGCGCGGCGGCGTGATCATGTGCAAGGAGGAGTACGCGAAGGCCATCGACAAGGCGGTCTTCCCGGGCACGCAGGGCGGGCCGCTGATGCATGTGATCGCCGCCAAGGCGGTCGCCTTCAAAGAGGCGCTCTCGCCCGAATTCGGGGAATATCAGGGGCAGATCGTCAAAAATGCCGCGGCGATGGCGGCGCGGTTCACACAAAACGGCGTGCGGCTCGTCTCGGGCGGCACCGACAACCACCTCATGCTCGTTGATCTGAGGGGGGAGAACATGACGGGCAAGGAGCTCGAAAAACTGCTCGACGACGCGCACATCACGGCGAACAAGAACACGATCCCCTTCGAGACGACAAGCCCCTTCGTCACGAGCATCGGCACGCCCGCGATCACTTCCCGCGGGATGAAGGAGAGGGAGGCGGAACGCATCGCCGACCTCGTCACGGCGGTCATCCGCGGGCAGGAGGAGGCCGTTCCGCGCGTTGCGGAAGAGGTCGGGGCGCTCTGCGCGCAATTTCCCATCTACGCGAACGATATTTTGTGACGAAACGCTTGCAATTCGCCCGGAATTGCGGTATAATTCTCTGCGCGGGGGATCCCTGCAAACGACAACTTCTTTGGGGCGGAGTGAAAGTCTCCACCGGCAGTAAAGTCTGCGAAGGGCAAGCATTGCCCCCGAACGGGTGAGATTCCCGTACCGACGGTCATAGTCCGGATGAGAAAAGAGTATTTTTTCGGCGCGCGCCCCCGTCCGGGGGGCGCGCGCCGCATTTTAAGGAGATATACCATGAAAGAAGAGACAAAAAGCATGCTGAAGCGGCACTTTTCCGCGACGCACATCGCCTACATGGCGCTCTTTACGGCGCTCGCCTTCGTCGTGACCTTCCTCGAATTTCCCATTTTCCCCGCGACGTTCTGGTTCAAACTCGACTTCGCGAACGTCTTTTTCATGTTCGAGGGCTTCCTGTTCGGTCCCGTCGAGGCGATCATCTCGATCACGATCAAGGAACTTCTGTGTCTCACGAAGTCGGGCACCATGTTCGTGGGCGAGGTCGCAAACTGGCTCATGTCTGTCGGCTATGTCGTCATTCCATCCGTCGCCTATCGCTTCAAAAAGGGGAAGGGGTGGGTCGCGCTCTATCTGCTCCTCGGCAGCCTTTTGCAGATCGCAGTCAGTATGCCCGCAAACCAATTCATCACCTATCCGCTCTTTATGCCCGCCAACCATGCCGAAATGTTTGCGAACACATGGTACTTCGCGCTTGCCTTCAACGCGATCAAGAGCGTCTCGGTCAGCGTCATCGTGTTCCTCCTCTATAAGCCCCTTTCGCGGCTCATCAAACTCACGCGGGAGAGATTCGAGCGCAAAACCCGCAAAGAAAACGCGGGGAAGCAAGGGTAAAATCTTGCAAAATCCCGTTATATGCGCTATAATGAAGGCATATGGCTGTGTTTTTCTCTCACTCGCCCGAGGAGACGATCCATTGGGCGGAACACTTTGCAAAGAGCCTGAAGGCGGGGGACACCGTTCTGCTCGAGGGCGATATGGGCGCGGGCAAGACGGTGCTCGCCAAGGGCATTGCGCGTGGGCTCGGGATCGAAGCCGAGATCACAAGCCCCACATATGCCTACATCAACAGCTATGAAAAGGGCGCCGTGCGTCTCTTTCACTTCGACTGCTACCGCGTGACGAGCGAGCGGCAGGCATTTGAGCTCGGCTTTGCCGACTGTCTCGAGGCGGGCGGGATCTGCCTCGTCGAATGGAGCGAAAATATCCGTTCCCTTCTTCCCGAACACTGTCTGAAAGTGACGATCCGGGGCGAGGGCGACGGAGTAAGGGAGATCGGATCTTGAAATTTCTTGCGATCGATACGAGCGGGGCATATCTGTCCGTGCTCGCATACCGGGACGGCGCGGCGGAGAAGGGATACCTGCCCGACTGCGCACTCAAACATTCCGTGCTCCTGATGGGGGAGATCGACGGCGTCCTTGCGCGTGCACATATGTCCGTGCGCGACTGCGACTTCTTCGCCGCCGTCGTGGGCCCCGGGTCTTTTACGGGCATCCGCATCGGCATTTCCACCGCAAAGGGGCTCTGCCTCGCCTGCGGGAAGCCCGCGCTCGGGCTCACCTCTTTCGATGTGCTCGCATATAATGCGGGGAAGAAGCCGCTCGTCGCGCTCACGGACGCGGGGCACGGCTGCTATTATGCGGCGTGCTATTCGGCGGAGAAGGCGCTCTGCGTTCCGCCCGCTTTTTTGCCGCGGGCGGAGGTGGATGCGCTCATCGGGCGGGGATTTTTCCCCGTTGCAACGGAGAAACTGTTTGAGGGGTGTTCGGTCGCCGACCCCTCGGAGGGACTGCTGCGCGCGGTCCTCGCAAAGGCGGGGGAGCTGAAGCCCGCTTCGGAACTGAAGGCGACATACTTGAGGAAATCTTCGGCGGAGGAGAATCGGAAATGAACGGAAGAGCGTGGACTTTCAACGATCTCGATACCATCGCGGCGCTCGAGCATGAGTGCTTCACCGATCCGTGGACGCGGCGGATGCTCGCGGAGTCCTTCCTGTCCGGCCGCTTCTTCGGCGTGCTGCTCGAGGAGGACGGCGCCGTCACCGCCTACGGCGGAATGAACGTCGTCGAGGACGAGGCGGAGCTCGAACTCATCGCGACCGTGGAGATGTACCGCCGCTGCGGGCGGGCGAACAAGATTTTAGACGACCTCTGCGAAGAGGCCGCGCGCCGCGGCGCCAAGCGCATGTTCCTCGAGGTGCGCGTCTCCAACCGCGCCGCGCTGATGATGTATCTCAAGTACGGCTTTGTGGGGCTGTATGCGCGTTCGCGCTATTATTCGGACGGGGAGGACGCCCTCGTCATGAAGAAGGAGTTCTGATTGAACATCTCCGTTCTTCGCAAAGGAGAAGGGCGGGACCTCGTGTTCCTGCACGGATACCTCGCCTCAAAGGAGAGTTTTTACCCCCAGATCACCTATTTTTCGCAGTTCTACCGGGTGACGGCCTTCGACTTCCCGGGCTTCGGCAAGAGCGATCCGCTCCCCGCTGCGTGGTCGGTCGGCGACTATGCCGATTGGACGGAGGAGTTCCTGCGCGGTCAGGGGATCGTCCGCCCGTTCGTGATCGCCCATTCCTTCGGGGGCAGGGTCGCGGTGAAGTGTCTCTCCCGCGGCGCGCTCTTCGGACGGGCGGTGCTCTGCGGCTGTGCGGGGATCCGCCCCAAACGGACGCTGCGCTATCATATGCGCGTGGGGACATATCGGGCGGTCAAAAAGATCGCGCCCCGCTACGCCGAGGCCCATTTCGGGAGCGCCGAATACAGGACGCTCTCCCCCCTCATGCGGGAGAGCTATAAAAAGATCGTCGGCGAGGATCTCAGGGAAGATGCGGCGAAGATCACCGTGCCCGTGCTCTTCATCAACGGGGAGCATGACCGGGAGACGCCCGTCTCCTCCGCCGAGATCTATCATGCGCAAGTTCGAGGGAGCAACCTCATCGTGCTTGAAAACTGCGGACACTTTGCCCATCTCGACGATCCGCTGTCCTTCAATCTGGCGGCAGAGGAGTTTTTTCAATGAATCTTTACGAATCGCTCAGCATCATAGCGGCGGCGGTACTTACGGGGTTTGCCTGCTCCGCCGTCGCGCTGCGGCTCACCGCGCTTTTGCAGCAGAGCGGCTATTCCGCGCGCCGCTTTTTCAAATGGTACTTTTCCAAGGGCAACATCCAGCGGAGGAGGCTCTCCCTCCTGTCGCTCGCGCTGGCGCTCCTTGCGGCGCTGTTCAACGTCTGTTTCTCCTTCTTGGGGTACCTGTGGGCCAATCTCATCTCCGCCGTGCCCTTCTTCGGGCTCTTCTGCCTCTACCTGTGGTCGGAAAAGAAGTACGCCCTGAAGGTGAGGCCGAAGCTCTCGGCGCGCTTCGTCCGCCTCGCCGCCGCGCACGGAATTTTGCTCATTGCGGTCTGCGCGGGGCTCGGGTTCGGGCTCGCCGCCGCTTCGCGGGCGGTCGATGCGGAATGGTTCCGCCTGCTCCGCTTTGTGCCGTTTGCGCTCCTGCCCATGCTCCTGCCGTTTACCCTTGCGGGAGCGGGGGCCGTGATGGCCGTCTACGAAGTCCCGCACAACCGTCGGTTCGTCCTCGGGGCGAAGCGCGCCCTCGGGCAAAGCAAATGCGTCAAGGTCGGCATCACGGGGAGCTTCGGCAAGACGAGCGTCAAACACTTCGCGGAGCAGATGCTCTCGACGAAGTTCCGGGTGATCGCAACGCCCGCCTCCTATAACACGCCGATGGGCATTGCGCGCACGGTCAAAGAGCGGGGGCTCGACTGCGACGTCTTCCTCGCGGAGATGGGCGCCCGCCGCACGGGAGATATTTCCGAGCTGTGCGACCTCGTGTCGCCCGATTACGGCGTCGTGACAGGAATCTGCCCCCAGCACATCGAGACGTTCGGCTCGCTCGAGGCGATCGCCGCGGAGAAGGGCGAGCTCGCGAAGCGGGCGAAAAAGGCCGTGCTCGGCCGTTCCGCCGCCATGCTCGGGGGCGACGCGCTCCGCGAGGGGACGGATTTCGGCGCCGAAGATCTCGTTCTGAGCCGCGAGGGGGTCTCCTTCGGGCTGAGGCTCGGCGGCAAGACCGTTCCCGTCTCCGCGCCCGTGTTGGGGCGCCACGCGGCGGAGGACATCGCCCTGGCGGCGGCGCTCTGTTCGCTGCTCGGCATGACGGCGGAGGAGATCGCGCTTGCGGCGCAGACGCTCACGCCCGTGCCGCACCGCCTCGAAAAACTCGCGGGCAACGGGCTCACCATCCTCGACGATTCGTACAATTCCAACATCGAGGGCGCGAAGAACGCGGTCGAGACGCTGCGCATCTTCGGCGGGCGGAGGGTCGTCGTCACGCCGGGGCTCGTGGAGTTGGGCGAACTCTCGGAGGAGCTGAACGCCGCGCTCGGCGCGGAACTCGTCGGAACGGACGTCATCCTCGTCGGCGAGACGGCAGTCCTCGCGGTGCGGCGGGGATACCTCGAAGCGGGCGGCGCCGAAGAGCGGCTGCGGGTCGTGCCGACGCTCGAAAAGGCGCAGGAGCTTCTGTCCCGGGAGCTGACGGCGGGCGACTGCGTGCTCTTCCTCAACGACCTGCCCGATCTCTATCGCAATTAAACGGCAAAGCCGATATAAACACCGAAGAAGACGCTTCGGTGTTTTTTTGTGCGCCAAAATAAGCAATTTGCAGAGAGGTGATAAAGAATGAGAACTGTTGCGGTATTTTTCGGCGGGAGATCGAGCGAGCGCGAGATCTCGGTGATCACGGGGCTTTACGCCGCCAATCTTCTGCGCGGTGCGGGCGGGAGGGTCGTTGCGGTCTATCTCCCTCCTAAGGGCGGCATGCTCGCCTGCGACCGTGCCGTCGGCGTAGAGGCGTTCCGCGGCGGAGATCCGGAGGGCTTCGTGCCCGTCGTCTTCGGCGAGGGCGGGCTGCGCTTCGAAAAGCGTCCCAAAAAGTTCTATGCGCCGCTCGACTGCGCCCTCAACTGCTGTCACGGCGGCGCGGGGGAGGGCGGCGTGCTCTCCGCGCTCCTGGAGTGGTACGGCATCCGCAGCGCCTCGCCGGGAATGGCGCCCTCCGCGCTCTTTCTCGATAAGTCGGTCTCCAAACTCGCCCTGCGCGGGTTGGGCGTGCCCGTCGTGCCCTCCGTCTCCGTGCGGGAGGAGGAATTTCGCGCCGACGAAGAGGCCGCGCTGCGTCGGATCGGAGAGGCGCTCGGCGATCCGCTCATCGTCAAGCCCGCGCGGCTCGGCTCGAGCGTCGGGATCTCCGTCGCCCGCGGCAAAGAGGAGCTCCGCCGCGCGCTCGCGTTCGCGTTCCGGCTCGATGGGGTCGCGCTCGTCGAAACCTATCTCGAAAACAAGCGCGATCTGAACATCGCGGCGGTGCGCCTCGGGGGCGAGCTCCTGCTCTCGCCCGTAGAGGAGGTCTTTTCGGGCGAACCCATTCTGACCTTCGGCGAAAAGTACGAGGGCGCGGGCGGACGCGCTTCGGCGCTCCCCGCGGCGATCCCCGAAGAGACGGCGGCGCGGCTCGGCGGGATCTTAAAGGCAGTGTACGAGGCGTTCGGCCTGCGCGGGATCGTGCGCGCCGACTTTCTGCTCGCGGGGGAGGAG
>CANROI010000072.1 GCA_947632165.1 uncultured Clostridia bacterium | reverse complement strand
CCGATGACCGTCGCCCATGCGGCGCCCGCGATCCCCATGCCGAGGGGATAGATGAACACATAGTCGAGCACGATATTCGTCGCCGCGCCCGAGATCTGCGCGATCGTGGAGAGCATGGTCTTGCCCGTACTCTGCAAAAAGCGCTCGTAGATCGTGAAGCCGATCGCGCCGAAGGAGAAGCAGGAGCAGATCGTGAGATATTTCGTGCCCATCTCCGTGACGAGTTCGTCGCCCTGCGCCTGCATGGCGATGAAGGACCTCGCGCCGAAGAGCCCGAAGAGAAGGAATACAAGATAGACCGAAAGCCCGAGAAAGACGCCGTTTCCGACCGTCCTGTCCGCCTTTTCGCCGTCCTTCTCGCCGAGAGATCTGGAGAGAAGCGCGTTGAGCCCGACGCCCGTTCCGACGCCGATGGCGATGATGAGCAGTTGGACGGGAAAGGCATAGGTGAGCGCAAGATTGCCTGAGGCGCCCTCCTCCCCCATGTTGATGACGAACGCCGTGTCTACGATGTTATAGACCGCCTGCAGGATCATGGAGACGATCATCGGGAGCCCCATCGCCCAGATGAGCCTGCCGACGGGGAGAACGGACATCTTGTTTTGCTTGGTTTGTTCCATAGTTACACTCCTTTTCGCACAAAAAAAGAGCGCAAACCCAATTGGATTTACGCCCTTGAAAGCTACGCATTGTACGATTATTATATGAAATTTTTCGGAAAAAGTCAACCGAAATTCCCAGCGCCGCCCGAAATTTTCCGTAGGAAATTTCGGCGGTCGCAAGTTTGTCTTAACCCCGCGGATTCATCCGCGGAAACGCGGCAACGGGCAGCGGAGAGTTCCGCTGCCTGCTGCATCTTTTGTCTTTCTATGTTCCGGAGGGTCATTCCGCGGCTTCACGCACATAGACGGTCACAAGAGAACTGCCCCATCCGGTCCAGATCGCGATCGAATAAGTCTTATCGCCGACTGTGATCGGATCGCCATGGACGTTGTCCGTCGTGAGGTTCATGCCCTCGCCGCCGAAATGCGCAAACACCGAATATCCCGCCTCCGCCTTCTCGAGGTTTACAAAGATGCGGAACTCGCCGTCCTTTGCCTCGAACGTCACGCCGCCCTCCGGGATCTCGATCGTATCCCAATTGCCGCCGCCGTCCGCTTCGTTGTTCTGAAGGTCGAGGTGCTGTCCTTTGAGGTGCTCGACGATCGTCTCTTCCGTAAAGTTATACCCATAGATCCCTTCGATCACGAGGCAGGGCTTCCCGTCTTTGACCGCGAGCGTTGCGCCCGTCACGACGACCCCGTTCGCCGCATCGGTCATGCGTACGGTGGCGACATTGCTTCCCCACCCCGTAAACAGGCCGATAGTATAACGGATCCCGCCCACGATAATGGGATCGCCGTGGACATTTTCGGTGGTGAGATTCATGCCTTCGCCGCCGAAATGGGCGAACACCGAATAGCCCGCCTTTGCGTTCGCAAGGTCGATATAGATACTGAACTTCCCTTCCCCCGTCTCAATGATCAAGCCGTTTTCGGGGATCGCGATCATGTCCCAATTGCCGCCTCCGTCCGATTCGTTGTTCTGGAGGTCGATATGATAACCGCTCAGCGCTGTCTTTGCCGCCACGGCGTCATACCCGGCACCATAGGTCCCTTCGATGACGAAATATGCCTTCCCGTCCCGTTCTGCGACCGTTGCGCCCGTCACGGCGATCTCATGGGCGACGTCGACGATGTTCAGCCAAAGTTCGTTCCAATCCACGCCGAGCGTGTAGCGGTAATCGCCGTAAGAGAGGACATTCGCCCAAATGCGGGGATTCTGCCCCTCGGGGTAATAGTCGAAAAGCGTTCCGCAGCCGTTCAGATCGAACTTCGACTTGGTGAGCGTGCCGTCGTCCGCATTCGTGCGGGTATCGAGCGTCTTTCCGTCTTTCGAGGTCACTGTGATGAGGTCGGCGACGGCGTCGAGGCTGTTGATGCCCGTCAGCTTGAGCGTTGCGCGCCAGCTCCCGTCGGCCTTGACCGTCCCTTCCGCACGATAATCGCCGAATACAACGGAAACCGTGGCGCCGTCATAGCCGAACGTAGGATCGATCGCAGTATTGAAGTTGCCTTCGAGCACCAGCGAGACGGTCCCGTCCTTCTCTTCGAGGGTCGCCTCGTAGTCATAGACGTACTTCCTGTAGCAAAGTTTGAGGTCGAGGTCCCCGCCGTCCTCATTGGTCAGAAGACGGTAGGTCCAATCCGCGTCATGGATCATCTGCCCGATCTTGGCGATGGGATGCTCGGGGTCGATCGTAAACTCCTGGCTGATATCGACGCCGTTGATGCGGGTATTGACGCGGATATCCATCCAGGCGCCCGCATAGGTGCCGCCCTGCGCGTCCGTGTAGGAACTGAGCTTGGAGAGGTCGTACTTCACCGTTGCGCTCTCACCCTTGGCCGCTTCGATGGTATCGCCAACCTGCAAATATTGCTTGCTCCCTTCGAGGAAGAAGAGGTATGCCTCGAAATCGGTGTTGGCAGTGAGCGTGAGCGCAAGGATCGGTTTCCCGTTTTCCATCCTGAGTTCCACGTTTTCCATATTCACGAGCACGGCGTTCCAGGAGGCGTGAAGATCGATGCTGACCGCCTGCGCGACCGAGATCTGAGAATAGGAATTTCCGTCCTGATCCAGCCAATCGGTGAGCGTGGAGCTCGAGCCGTCTCCGAATATGATGTCCTCATTCGAGGGAAGCGGAATGGGTTTTGTCAGCTTTCCGAAGGTAAAAGAAACGACTCCCTTCTGCTCACCCGACTCTTCGACCCTGAAGTCCTTGAGTTCGCCGTTCCCCCGCCAGGCACTGAGGAACTCCTCGCTGATCACGCCGCCGACGGGATTGACCGTAACTTTGGCGAGGATCGCGGGAACTGTGACGGGATCCGACCGTTTGCCGCCGTAGCTTACGGAGAAAGACGTATCGCCGATGGAGAACGCCGAGCCGTTTTCATAGACCACCGTGTAATCCCCGACGACCGCATCCTGCATTGCGGAGGGCGCATAATCGACCGTGACCTCGATATCCGCGGGATCGATCTTCTGCCCCGCATAGTAAGTTTTTTGGGGCGCCTTCGTGACGGAAACGGATTCGATCGAGGGTTTTACCACGATCTCGATCGTCGTATTCTGGATGATGGTAAAGGAATATTTCCCGTCCCGTTCGGAGGCATTTCTGCCGTTGATCATCACGGAATCGATCTCATATCCGTCCGTTCCCTTTGCCGTAAAGGAGAACTCCGTATTGCCCGCAAGTTCCCCGGGGAGCTGCTCATAGCCCTCTGCGATCACTTCCGTGTTCTCCGGGATCTTCCAATCGATCTTAAACCGGTCGTCCGAACATGCCGTCGACACAAGCATCGCGCCGATGACCGACAGGAGCACCGCGATCAAAAGCCGCCATCTCTTTTTCATCTTTTTTCACTCCTTTTTGCGGAATTTCCGCTTCTCGGTCTTCATTATAAAGGATGGCGGGAAAAAATTTGAAAAAAATTTCATAAATGCGTGCTTTTATTTCATAACTGCGGGGTAATCGTGATCATTTCCTCCATTTGCGGCAGAAGCCCGAGGTAATCCAGGTTACAGACGGACGCCTTGATCCGGACGGAAATGACATTCAGCCCTTCGGAAAGTTCCGCCGTTTGGAGGGACAGCTCTTCAAACGCCGTCCAACTCCCCCCGGGAGAGAAGGAGATCCTTGAAAGATCGATCGGAAAGCGATTGACTGTGACGGTCATGAGGTCGGAAAGACGCTGCTTTTCGGAAAGGATGCAGCTGAGCGACAGACTGAGCCGCACCCTGCACCGTTGCCCGGCATAGACGTAGAATTTGATCTCCGCGCCTTCCTCAAGATATCCGACGTTCTTTCCGCCGCTTGCACGCCGGTTCCATTCCTCCATGCCGCCGAAGATCACGGCATTCTCCGCTTCGAGCCGCTCCTCAGACACGTCCGCATGAAAAAGCGTAAAGTAATCCAGGGAAATTTCCCCATCGCGCACGGTGATACGGAGGGTATTTTTGCCTTTTACGACCCGTATCCTGCCCGCGAGAACGTCGCGGTAGATGTCCGCATCCGCACCCGAAAGTACGATCGTTTCCCCGTTCACGAGGATCTCGAGATGGGCCGCTTCCGATCGCATACACAGCGAAAGATATTCCTCCGAAGCGCTGTTGGAGAAGAACTCGAAGATAAGCGCGGAACTCCCGGAGAGCGTGACCGCTCTTCCTCCCGAAAAACCGCTCCCCTCCAAGACGACGGCGTTACCGGAGGCGCCCTCCTCCGCTTCGAACTTCTGCGCGTCGCGGTAGACGGAAAAATCCATGTCCGCGTTGAGCAGCAGATAGTCGAGATCGACATCCCCCATTGCCTTGACGCAGATCTCGTTTTCTCCCGCGCGGAGAGAGAGTTCCCCCGCGCTGTGGAGCCCGAATCCGCGGCCGTCGGTCTCGGATTCGGAGAGCGTGCATGCCTGCCCGTTCACCTCCACGGAAAGCAGGTATCGGAGCCTCAAAATATCGCTTCCGTTCCTGAGAGAGACGGCAAACGGGACTTCCGCCGCGCCGTCGCTGCGAAGGTGAAATACGGCTTGGGAGGATTCGGAATCGAAGTGCAGATAGTACGAGCGGGAGGCTTCGTCGGACACCATCACGGAGACGGAAGAAAACTCGCTGTGTTCGGCCTCGAACCGCTGTCTGCCGCCGAGGGTGAGAAAGTCATAAGTCCTGTAGCCGATCGTCTCCTCCTGCGAGGAACGCTCCTCGCGGGGCATGAGCACGATATAATCGACGGAGCAGGCGGAACCGCGCGAGACGATCTCGAGACGGTTGGCGCCCGGTTTGAGCACGACTTCGCTCAAGACATTCTCCTTGAAATCGAAGACGCTGCCGCAATGGCGGATGACGCTGTGGCGGGTCCCCACCTCCACATCGTTCAGATACAGATAGAAGAGATTCCCCGCCTCGGTATCTTTGTCATCCTCGGAGAGGTAGCAGAGTTTGATCGCGAGCGCCGCACGGATCTCTTTGTCGACGATAATGGAAAAACTCATCTCCGCCCGGGGCGAAGAAAGCTGCACGGCGCGGTCGCCGGAGGCAAGTTCGGTATCCGTGCGTTCACAGCCTTCGGAAAGTTCGGCGTTTTCCGCCTCGAAGAGTTGCGCGCCGCCGGAAGAAGTGAAGAGCATGCTGCCGGAGCGATCCACATAATCGCGGTATGCGGGGAAGGAATAGTCCGCAATGCCGTTCATCGCGGCGCCCGAAAGAGCGAGAAAGATGACGATCCCGCCGATGGCAAGGCTCACCGCGGCGCTGATGACGGCAAAAATAAGGCATCCGTTTCTGTTTTTCATGCGCGCTTCTCCTCTTCGGGACAGGGGATGACGATATCGACCTGGAACATTCCGTCCGCCACGGTGACCCCCATTTTCCCGCCGTATTTTTCGGCGATCCGCTTCATGCTCTTCATTCCGAAGCCGTGATAGTTCAGATCGCCCTTTGTGGTCGCGACGACGCCGTCCGAAATGCGCACATTCCCGATAAAGTAATTCTCCATGTGAATGACGGCTTTCCCATCCGTCTTCGTGACCCGCAGCGATATGAAGCGGTTCTCTTTCTCGCGAACGCTCAATTCGTACTCGTATGCGTTTTCGAGCATATTCCCGAAGAGCGAGTAGAGGTCCATCTCTTCCATAAACCCGACCGCCTTGCCGTCAAGCATGCAGGTAAGCTGGACGCCGTCCTTGCGGCAGCGGAGCAAATAGCCCGAGAGAATGACGTCGAGCACTTCGTTGTCCGTCTTGATGAGCGCATCATAGATATGGATGGATTTATCGAGTTCTTCGAACGCCTGTTCGCCGATCACCCCCGTCTGGCGGAAACTTTGGATCTGGTGTCTCAAATCATGGCACTTGATGTTGATGAGCTCGATGTTCTCCTTTTGGAGTTCGAAATGTTTTCTGTCCTCTTCCCACAGTTTCTTTGTGATGAGCAGCGAATAATCGGAGAGTGCCTGCTGCACGGAGGCGAATGCGATAATCAGGGCGACGACGGCATAGAACGCCGCGCAGAGGTCGAGAACGATCACATAGCTGTTGTCGTAGCGTTGGATCACCGCCTGCATTGCCATGAGCGCAATGCTTGTCCCGAAAAAGACGATCCCCGCCACGGCGCCGCTCTTCTCTAAGACGAGGCGTTCGTTCTTCCCCTTATAGAGCCGGATAATCGTCATATAGACGACGAAAAGAATGGTCGCATAGAGAGCGTAGCGGCACAGATATATGACTAAAACGGGCACAGCGGTCATTCTTCCGAGAAAGGCTTCCATCACAGAATCGGTGTTGGAAAAGAAAAAATGGGTCGCCAGCGCGATGTTCATGTAAAAGATCAGTTCGGGCAGGGAGATGCGATACGCAAATCGGAGGAAGAGCGCGAAGCCGCAGACGAGGAAAACATAAAAAAGGATACGGAAATAAGCGCCCCCCGGAAGGCAGACCGTGAGATAAGCCGCCGCCGTGAGGAGCGCAAAAAAGCCGAGCAGTGCAAGGACGCATGCTGCGGGAAAATGTTCCTTTTTTTCATCTGCTTTCATGGCAAAGAGGACCGCAAAACAAATCTCGATCCCATAGAGCAGAAGATCGGAAAAGGCTTCCGTCATAAGGCCTACCTCTTATATTCTTTCAAACGCTCCATAAACTCCTTTTTTTTGCCTGTGCTGACGGTCAGATGTCCGCCCGTCTGAAGCGTGATCGAATTTTTTTCCACGCCGGCAACATATTTGAGATTGACGAGGCAGTTGTGGCTGCACCGGACGAAATGATCTCCCTGCAACTCGCGTTCGATCTCCCGCAGTGTTCCCCAGGTCTCGATCCGCTCGGTTTCGGTATGGTAATAGAGCAGATGCCCGCTAATCTCCACATAGACGATCGAGGAGACGTACAGGAGCCGAACACCCGAAGCGATCTTGATCGTGAGTTCCTTATCCGGCTTCTGACCGATGAGGCGGAGCGTCTTCTTGATGAGTGC
>CANROI010000071.1 GCA_947632165.1 uncultured Clostridia bacterium | reverse complement strand
CCAACGATATCCTCTGATCCCCGATTTTTCCGCGCAAAAACCCTTGACATTTCCGAACGTTTGTTTTATCATTTGAGTATGAACGACAGAGTGATCCTTCACAGCGACGCGAATGCCTTCTATGCTTCGGTGGAATGCGTCCTGCAGCCCGAGCTCAAGGGGCGGGCAGTGGCGGTCTGCGGGGCGGTGGAGAGCCGCCACGGGATCGTGCTCGCCAAGTCGGAGCTCGCCAAGCGCGCGGGCGTCAAGACGGGCATGACAAATTGGCTGGCGAAAAAACTCTGCCCCGACCTCGTCATCGTGCCGCCGCATCATGAGATCTATGCCGAATTTTCGGCGCGGCTCAAGGAGATCTACGCCCGCTTCACCGACCGCGTGGAGCCCTATGGGCTGGACGAATGCTGGCTGGATGTGACGGGCTGCATGAAATCGGGGCGGGAGATCGCGGACGAGATCCGCGCGGCCGTGAAGGCGGAGATCGGCATCACGGTGAGCGTGGGGGTCTCGTTCAACAAGGTATTTGCGAAGTTGGGCTCGGACATGAAGAAGCCCGACGCGGTGACGGAAGTCACGCGCGAAAACTACAAGGAGCTCGCCTGGCGGCTGCCCTGTTCCGACCTTCTGTATTGCGGAAGGGCGACGACGGAAAAGCTCAAGGGGCTCGGCGTCGTCACGATCGGCGAGCTCGCCGCCTATCCGTATGCGGCCATCTCCCACCTGTTCGGCAAGAACGGGGAGATGCTCTGGAAGTATGCGAACGGGCTCGACGATTCCCCCGTCGCGCTCCTCGGCGAGGAGGGCCCGGTCAAGTCGGTGGGGCACGGCATCACCTGCGTTGCGGATCTCGACAACGCGGAGGAGGCGAAGGTCGTGCTCATCGCGCTCACGCAGGACATCGGCCAGAAGCTGCGCTTCCTCGGGCTGCAGGCGCGGGGGGTGCAGGTCACCGTGCGCGACAGCGCGCTCGGCTTCCAATCGTGGCAGCAGCTCCTCGACGAGCCCACCCAATGCGCCTCCACGCTCTCGAAGGCGGCGCTCAGACTGCTCGAAAAGCGCTACCGCTGGGAGAAGAAGATTCGCGCGCTCACGGTGAGCGCGATCCATCTCGAGAGTGTGCAAAGCCCCACGCAGCTCTCCCTCTTCGAGGAGGGGGGCGACGGCAAACAGCGCAAAATGGAGCGCGCGCTCGACAGGATCCGCGGCAAATTCGGCGCGGACGCGATCAAGCCCGCAGCGCTGCTCGGCGAAAACAAGCTGCCCGCGCACAGCGAGCCGCATGCGTCTCCGCCCGGGAAGATGTGAACGGACCATGGGGAGCTTCGGCTCCCTTTTTCGGCGCCGCGCACCGGCCGCCGCGGTTGTAAAAAGGGAAAAAAGCGCATACAATAGGGAAGTATGAGGCTATTTTCCGAGATCGCGCGGGCGCTCGGCGCCGAAGCGGGGACCTGCGCGTATTACACCGTTGTCGAGGGCAGGGGCGGCTATTTCCAGAACGTGAAGCGCATCCTCGCCTTTTCGGAGACGGAGGTCGTGTTCCGCACCGGCGGCGGCGCGCTGCGCGTGAGCGGGCGCGGACTCTCCATCGGCAAATACACGGGAGGAGACGTCTCCGTCTCGGGCGAGATCGAGCGGGTGGAACGGGCATGAGCGCGTGGGCGAGAACGGAGATCTGCGTCGCCTCGCTGAGCGCGCAAAATGTGCCGGAAAAGCTCCTTAAGGCGGGCGTCGGCGTCTATTCGGTGCGGGAGAGCGGAAAAAACGCAATAACTTTGGAGGTTCGGAGCAAAGACCTCGAAAAAGTTTTTGCAATTTTACGCGGTTCGTGCTATAATATAGTCAAGACCCGCCCCCGCGGGCTGAGTTTGCTATACAAAAAAACCCGTTCGGCGCTCGGGCTATTGATCGGCGCGGCGCTCTTTGCACTCACGGTTGCGGGCGCGCAGACGCGCGTGCTCGCGGTCGAGGTGGTGGGCAGCGGCGCCTACTATGAGCCGGAGGTGCTCCAAACGCTCTCCCGCGGCGGCGTAAAGCGCTTCGGCGGCATGCCTAAGAACACGGCCCTGCTCACCGCGGAGCTCCTCTCCCTGCCGCGCGTGAGCTATTGCGAGATCCGGCACAGCGGCGGGATCCTGACCGTCGAGGTCGAGGTGAGCGACGAGAGCGCGCAGAAATCCTGCGTGCCGCTCCGTGCGCCCGCATCGGGAAGGGTCGAGGAGCTGATCGTCGTGCGCGGAACGCCCAAGGTCTCGGTCGGCGACGAAGTGAAGGCGGGGGAGATCGTCGTAGACGCGTTGGCGCTCTACGGCGAGGAGACGCGTGCGGCGATCGTGATCGCGCGCGTTACAATCGGTTACGAGGTGCGCGCGGTGTTTGCGGGCAGCGAAGAACAGGCGCGCGCGGAGGCATATCTCGCCTATGGCGAGATCGAAGATCTGAAGTCGGAGCGGACGGCGGACGGCTGGCTCATCACGGGCAGGGCGTTTGCCGAGAGCGCTTTGAATCTATAGGAGAAAACCATTACGGCAAAGACGGTTACGGTAGAGACGGGCAGTCTGGACAAGCTCCGGTGCGTGCTCGGGGTATTCGATGAAAATCTCGCGCTCATTGCCCGCGAACTGAATCTGAGCGTGCGCGTCGACGGGACGAAGGTCGTCCTCGAGGGCGAGGCGGCGGAAACCGGCGGTGCGGTGATCGAAAATCTGATCACGATCGTCGAGGCGGGCGAGCCGATCGACAGAGGAAACTTGCTCTACTGCGTGGAACTCGCGCGGGAGGGGAAGTCGAAGGACATCGGCGGCATCATGAAGGACGTCGTCGCAGTCACCTCGCGCGGGAAGCCGGTTAAGTGCAAGACGGTCGGCCAGCGGGAATACGTCAACGCGATCAAAAAGCATACGATCGTGTTCGGCGTCGGCCCCGCGGGCACGGGCAAGACCTATCTCGCCGTCTGCCTTGCGGTCGCCGCCTATAAAAATAAAGAGGTGGAGAAGATCATCCTCACCCGTCCCGCGGTGGAGGCGGGGGAAAAGCTCGGCTTCCTGCCGGGCGATCTGCAGACCAAGGTCGATCCCTATTTGCGCCCGCTGTACGACGCTTTGCAGGAGATGTTCGGCCTCGAACCCTATGCCAAGCTCATGGAAAAGGGGGCGATCGAGGTCGCGCCGCTCGCCTATATGCGGGGACGGACGCTTTCGAACGCGTTCGTCATCCTCGACGAGGCGCAGAACGCGACGCGGGAGCAGATGAAGATGTTTCTGACCCGACTCGGCGAGGGGAGCAAGATGGTCGTCACGGGCGACCTCACCCAGACCGATCTTCCCGAAGGGAAGACGAGCGGGCTGAAACAGGCGGTCACGCTGCTGAAGGATGTGGATGAGATCGCGATCACGACGCTCACCGAAAAGGATGTGGTGAGGCATCCCCTTGTGATGAAGATCGTGCGGGCATACGAGCGGGACGCCGCCAAAAAAAGCAAAGGAGAAAAACGATGAAAAAGGAAACGTCCAAAGCGGTAAGAGGCTCAAAACTGTTGGGCAGCGCGCTGATCTTCGCGCTCTGCTATGTTTTGTTCATCCTCTTTATCGTGCTGATGATCTTTATCAACAATCCGGCTCCGGGCGAATGGCAGAGATATTTCACCGACGATTTCTCCCGCTTCCTCTCGATGTGCATCTGCACGCTGCTCTTGTTCTACATCGTGTACTATTACTACTACTTCGAGAACAAAGAATTTCTCATGAGCGCGTCGAACGTCTTTCTCGTGTTCACGCTGCTCACGCTCTCGGTGTTCATCTGCTATCTGCTGGGCCGCTTCGTGAGCGTATTTGCCCGCCCGATGGCGCTCCTCGCGCTTTTGGCGCTCTTTCTCTTCAACCGGCGGCAGGCGATTATCCTCAACTTCGTCTTTTCGCTGCTGCTCTTTGTCATCGATACCTATACCGATTTCTATGCGCTTTCGAACGTCGCGGGCGTCGCGCAGACGGAGGCGTATTTCTCGCTCATGTTCGGCTTTGTCTGCGGCACGTTCGCCATTCTCACGGCGGGCAGCGTCAAGACGCGCGGCGGCATGCTCCTGCTCGGGACGTTCATCAGCATCCCGACGGTCATCATCATTCTGCTGCTGCAACTCCCCGTCGGCGCCGATTCGTGGATCGCATACGTCACCGAGGCGGGCTTCGGCATCCTCGGCTGCTTCCTCTCCACGGCGCTCTGCCTCTGCCTGCTTCCTTTCTTCGAGTTCGCCTTCAACTGTCTCACGGTCTTCCGCCTGAGAGAGCTGACCAGCGCGAACATGCCGCTCATCAAGCGGCTGCGGACGGAGGCGCCCGGCACCTTCAACCATTCGCTGATCGTGGCGCAGCTCGCCGAGACCTGTGCGATCGCACTCGGCGAAAATGCCGAGCTCGCCCGTGCGGCGGCATACTATCACGACGTCGGCAAGCTCAAACAGCCCCAATGTTTCACCGAGAACCAATCCGGCTACAATGTGCATGACGAGCTCACGCCCGAACTCTCCGCCGATATCATCCGCTCGCACGCGCGGGACGGGTATGACCTTCTGAAGGCGGCGCGCCTTCCCAAGGAAGTGGCGGATGTCGCGCGCGAACATCACGGCACACTGCCGATCAAATACTTCTACGACAAGGCGATGCGCATTTCGGGCGGAGACGCGAACATCCGCGACTACTCCTATCTTGGCCCAACGCCGCACAGCAAGATCGCGGCGATCATCATGATCGCGGACGCCGCCGAGGCGGCGGCGCGCACCATTCCCGAACGTACGCCGGAGAACGTCGAGCGCGTCGTCCGTTCGATCATCGAGGAGAGAATGGACCTCGACCAATTCGTGGACTGCGATATCACGATGCGCGAACTGACCACCATCAAGGCGACCATCGTGGAGGCGCTTTCGGGCGTCCACCACCACAGGGTCAAATATCCGTCCATCCGCTTCAACCGTGCGCGCGAGGCCGTTGAAGTTCCCGAGGAGGGAGAGGATGAGTGAGTTTCTGCTCGACTCCGAGGATCTCGGCGGGGCGGCGGGCGCACGGCTCTGCGCCGCGCTCTCTCCCCTTGCGGAGTCGGACGTGCCCCTTCTGTTCGAAGTCCTACTCGTCGGCGAAGAGGAGATCCGCCGGCTCAACCGCGAGCAGCGCGGCGTGGACCACGTGACGGATGTTCTGAGCTTTCCTTCCATGGAGCTCGTGCGCGGCGCGCCCATTCGGGCAAAAGCGCACGGGGATTGCTTCGAATCGGCCGGACCGGACGGAAAAGGGGGCGGACGGCTGTGTTTGGGCAGCGTCGTCGTCTGCGAAAAGCGGGCGCGGGAGCAGGCGGAGGAGTACGGGCATTCCTATGAACGGGAGCTCTTCTATCTCATCGTGCACGGCGTGCTGCATTGCCTCGGCTATGACCATGAGACGGAGGAAGAGCGTGCTGAAATGCGTGAAAAAGAGGAATCCGTCATGGCGGAATTAGGGCTTAAGAGGGAAATATGAAGAGCGGAACGGTCGCCGTCATCGGCAAGGCAAACGCGGGCAAGAGCACGCTCGTCAATGTGCTCGTCGGGGAGAAGGTTGCCATCGTCTCTCCCAAGCCGCAGACCACGCGGGACAGGATCCTCGGCATTCTGAACCGGGAGGAGGGGCAGATCGTCTTTGCCGATACCCCCGGCATTTACAGGCAGCGCAACGAGCTCACGAGCCTCATGATGCGCACGACGGAGAACACCTCCCGCGGGGTGGACGCGATCCTCTTTGTCCACGACGGGCACGCCGGCGTGAAGGAGGACGACGCCGCGTTGATGAAAAAGTACGCCGCACTCGGCCTTCCCATGATCGTCGCCTATACGAAGATCGACATCATGCCCGAGGAGCGCATTCCCGAAGACATCAAAACGCTCTACGAGGCGGGGGTCGTGCAGGACATCTATCCCATCTCGGCGCGCAAGGGCAAAAATCTCAAGCGGCTGCTTGCGGCAATCTACGGCATGCTCCCCGAGGGGGAGCCGCTCTATCCCGAGAATATGGTCTCGGACAAGGGCGAGAAGTTCATGATCGCCGAGATCATGCGCGAAAAGATCTTGCTCAAATACGACAAGGAGATCCCGCACGGGGCCGCGATCGTCGTGAACCGCTTCGAAACGCGGGAGGACGGCGTTGCGGTAGTTGACCTCGATATCGTCTGCGAAAAGCGGAACCACAAGGCAATCCTCATCGGCAAGCAGGGGAGAGCCCTCAAGGAGACCGCCTCTTTCGCGCGGCAGGATATGGAAAAATTCCTCGGCAGAAAGGTGTTCCTCACCGTCTATGTCAAGGTCCGTGAGGATTGGCGGGACAAGGGCAAAATGCTGCGCGAGTTGGGGTATTCGGGCGAAGAGTAAGTTCCCGTACCCGTGCGGCGCCGCCGAGCGCTCGGCATCATGCATTTTTTGCGCCGTTTTCCCCATACTGTATGCAAAGGGGGGGAAAGATGGACGAATTTCGCAAACCGCGCAGGGTAAAAGACATTGCGTGGGAAATGTTCGAAGAGACGGGCAACGTCACCTATTACATGCTCTACCAACAGCTGAAGGATTAGTTCGTTTCTTTTTTTCGAGCGATTCTTTGCTTGCTCGCCGCGTCGCGGCAAGCTGCGTAAATAATCGCTCGAGGATCATCATATTATAAAATCCGAAATTGATTAGGAACGAGCGATGGAGTTCAAGACGGACGCGCTCCTCATCAGGAGCGTCGCTTACGGCGAAAACGACAGAATGGTCACGCTCCTCACGGCCGAACGCGGGAAGATCGGCGCGGCGATGAAGGGAGTCAAGAAGGCGGGCGCGAAACTCAGGTTTGCGGCGCAGCCTTTTTGTTTTGCCGAATATGTCCTCGCCGAAAAGAACGGGCGCCACACCGTCATCTCCGCCTCTCTTTACGACGGATTCTACCCGCTGCGGGAGGACGTCGTTTCGTTTTACGCCGCTTCCGCGGTCAGCGAGGCGTGCGACCGCCTCACCTATGAGGGCATGGGCGCGGAGCTCCTCGTCGCCGCCGTCACGGCGCTCAGGGAGATGTGCGTTGGAGA
>CANROI010000070.1 GCA_947632165.1 uncultured Clostridia bacterium | reverse complement strand
GCTTCGATCTCTTTTTCCAACTCACGCGGCGGCATCTTCTCGTCTTTTTCAAGAACAAGATCCGCATGCTCTATACCCTGCTCGTGCCCGTCATCATCTTCGTGGTGTACATCTTCTTTCTGCGCGAGCTCGAGCTCGGCATGATACGGAGCAGTCTGCCCGCGGAAATCGAACTCACCGCCGAACTTTCCAAATACCTCGGCGCGCTCGTCGATTCGTGGATGCTCTCGGGGATCACGGCGATCTCGGTCATCACCGTCTCTCTTCAGACGAACAACGTCTTTGTCGAGGATAAGCAAAACGGCGTCAACCGCGACTTTGCCTCTTCGCCCATTCCGCGGAGCGTGCTCATCGGCAGTTATTTCCTCTTCAACTTCATCGTGACCGTCGTCATCTGCGCGATCTTTCTGATCATCTGCGCCCTCTATTTGGCGCTGAGGGGGGAGTTCATGCTCACCTTTGCGGATGTGCTCACCGTGTTCGCCGTCCTCTTCTATACGACGGTCGCGGCGACCCTCCTCACCGTGTTCATTTCCTCGTTCGTCAAAAAAGAGGCGACGATGGCGAGCATCGTGGCGGTCTTTTCAACGGCAATCGGCTTCCTCATCGGCGCCTATATGCCCTTCGGCATGCTGCCCGAGGGGATGCGCTGGGTGGAGAACGTGTGCATGTTCATTCCGGGCACGCACGGGTGCGCGCTCATGCGCTACGCCTTTATGGCAACTCCCTTCAAAGAGCTGACCGCCTACTTGAATGGGCTCGGGCTCGACGCTTCGGCGCTTCTGTCCGTCGTCGAGAACAACTTCGGGTACAACCTCACCTTCTTCGGGCTCACCGTCACGCCGCAGTGGCAGGCGGTCGTCAATGCGGGGTTCATCTTCCTCTTTCTCGCCCTCAACATCGGCGTGGGCAAGCAGCTTGCCGAGGTGCTCGGTATCGGCAAAAAGAAGAAGTAATAGATTTTTGATGAGATAAGGGGCGCCCGACCGCGGTTTCGCGGTCGGGCGCCCTTGTATTTTGTGTGATTTCGGATCAGACTGCGCGGTTATCAGGCGGCCTGTTCTGCGGCCTGTTCGCGCTGTTCGGCGGCTTGGCTTTACCGTTCGATGAGGCTTTTGCCCGTCATTTCGGGCGGGATGGGAAGTCCCATCACCTCGAGCAGGGTGGGCGCGAGGTCGGCGAGGATGCCGTCCTTCCTCAGCGTGACATGCTTATACTTCTCGGAGATGAGCACGACGGGCACGGGGTTCGTCGTGTGCGCCGTGAAGGGGGAGCCGTCGCAATCGAGCATCCTGTCGGCATTGCCATGATCGGCGGTGAGCAGCACGCTCCCGCCCATCGAGAGGATCTTGTCGACGACCTTCTTCACGCATTCGTCCACCGTGTGCACCGCCTTGACCGCCGCGGGAATGACCCCCGTGTGTCCGACCATGTCGCAGTTCGCAAAATTTAAGATCATCGCGTCGTATTCGCCGCTTGAAAGCTCTTTGAGGGCGCGCTCGGTGACTTCGGGCGCGGACATTTCGGGCTGCAGGTCGTAGGTCGCCACCTTCGGCGAGTTGATGAGCACGCGCACCTCGTTCTCGTTGGGCTTTTCCACGCCGCCGTTGAAGAAGAAGGTGACGTGCGCGTATTTTTCGGTCTCCGCGATGCGCAGCTGCTTTTTGCCCATCTTGGCAAGATATTCGCCGAGGGTGTTTTCGAGGCTCTGCTTCGGGAAGGCGATCTCCACATTCTTGTATTCGGCGTCATACACGGTGAAGCAGACGTAAACGGGGTGCAAAAAGCCCGTCTTTCTCTCGAACGCCGTGCCCTTGGGAACGACGAAGGGGTCCTGCGTGAATGCGCGGGTGATCTGCCTTGCGCGGTCGGGGCGGAAGTTGAAGAAGATGATGCTGTCTCCCTCCTCGACGAGCGCCAAAGGCTTGCCGTCCTTACAGATGTTGGTGGGGAGGACGAACTCATCCGTCACGCCGCCCGCATAGCTTGCTTCGAGCGCCTTGACGGGGTCCTCGGCGTGGATCCCCGTGCCGAGGGTGAGCATATCGTAGGACTTCTCTTCGCGGTCCCAGTTGTTGTCGCGGTCCATCGAGTAGTATCTGCCCGAGAGGGAGGCCAAGGTCCCGTAGCCGAGTTTTTGCATGAAGGCGAGGAGCTCCTTCACATATTCGACGCCCGAGGTGGGGGAGACGTCTCTGCCGTCCATGAAGCCGTGGACGAAGGTCTTGGGCACGCCCCGCTTCTTCGCCATTTCGAGGAGGGCGAAGAGATGGGTGATGTGGGAATGCACGCCGCCGTCCGAGAGGAGCCCCCAGAGGTGGAGCTGCTTTCCGTGCTCCTTCGCGCTGTCCATCGCCTTGATGAGGGCGGGATTGGAGAAGAAGTCGCCGTCTTCGATCGCCTTGGTGATCTTGGTGAGATCCTGATAGACGATGCGCCCGGCGCCCATGTTGAGGTGCCCCACTTCGGAGTTGCCCATCTGCCCGTCGGGGAGCCCGACGGAGAGCCCGCTCGCGCCGAGGGTCGCGGAGGGGTATTCGCGGCGGAGCGCCGTCACGTTCTTGCTGCCGTCCATATAAATGGCGTTGCCCTCGTGTTCGGGGCTGAGACCGTAGCCGTCCATGATGATGATCGCATAAGGTGTTTTCATTGATTTGCCTCAATCACAAAATTTTTCCTTATCCATTATAGCCAAACGCCCGGTTTTTCGCAAGTGAATTACAGAATTTTACAAAAACTTTTCGGATCCGCCCGGCGTGCGTTCCGGCTCTGTGGCCCGGAAGCGGAAGCGCCGCCCGAGGCGGTTGCCTCGGGCGGCGCTTCTTTGAGTTTACGCCTTATTTGTCGAAATTGACGATCTTGGCGAAGTCGAGCTTGAGGCTCGCGCCGCCGATAAGGCCGCCGTCAATCTCGGGCTGTGCCATCAGTCCCTTGCAGTTGCCCGCATTCATCGAGCCGCCGTATTGGATGCGCACCTTGCCCGCACAGACGGGGCAGAATACCTCCGAGAGCTTCTTGCGGATGTAGCCGATCGCCTCGTTGGCCTGTTCGTCCGTCGCCGTCCTGCCCGTACCGATCGCCCAGATGGGCTCGTAGGCGATCACGATCTTCGAGATGTCGTCGATGCCCTTGAATCCCTCCGTGATCTGGCGGTCGAGCACCTGCTCGGTCTTGCCCGTCTCGCGCTCTTCGAGGCTCTCGCCGATGCAGACGATGGGGGTGAGCCCTGCCGCGAGCGCCGCAAGCGTGCGCTTGTTGACCGTCTCGTCCGTCTCGCCGAAGTACTGCCTTCTCTCGCTGTGCCCGATGATGACGTACTGAACGCCGTACTCTTTGAGCATGTTCGCCGAGATCTCGCCCGTATAGGCGCCTTTTTCCGCAAAGTGGACGTTCTGCGCGCCGAGCTTGATGTTGCTGCCCTTGACGGCCTCCGCGACCGCGGGGATGTCGATGGCGGGCACGCAGACCACGACTTCGCAGTTCGCGTCCTTCACGAGCGGCTTCAAAGCCTCCACAAGGGCAACCCCCTCGGAGGCGGTGTTGTTCATTTTCCAATTTCCTGCAATAATCGGTGTTCTCATTTTAATTTTCCTTAATTTATTTTTTGATGATTTTATTATGTGACGATGCTCACCATTCCCAATCATGTCACCCTGAACGGAGGCGTAAGCCGCAGTTGAAGGTGGAGCATTGCAATTCTGCTCAACAGCCCTGCGGGCTGTGAGCTGCAATGCGACAGCCGAGCCGTGGCGAGGCGGGTACGGCGGGCGCTACCGCCGTACCGCCGCAGCAATAGTAATGAGGCGATACTAACTTCGCCCTTCGGGCTCGTGCCGCGCTTAGAGATATAGAATGCGCGCGGGGTGACACGCGCGTTCCGCGCGGCTTGCTGTCCCCGAAGGGGAAAGTGGCGAACGCAGTGAGCCGAAAGGGTTCTCTCCAACTTTGCTAAAACCCTTCAGTCTCGGCTAACGCCTCGACAGCTCCCCTGAAATGGGAGCCGAGGGGCTTTCCAAAATTATTGTGCGTTGGAAAACCGCGCTTTTCCATAAGCGCACCCAATTTGGCAAACCCTTTTGCCTTACTGTCCGATGAAACGAACGAGAGGACCTGTTCGTTAAGGCGCAAAAGAGGGTTTCCTCACGGAAAAAGATTTTGCGCAGCAAAAGATTTTTCGTGAACTTACTTCTCATTCAGGCACGCAATGCCGGGAAGGGTCTTGCCTTCGAAGAGCTCGAGGGAAGCGCCGCCGCCCGTGGAGATGTGCGTGATCTTATCCGCAAAACCGAGCTGGGTGCAAGCCGCCGCGGAATCGCCGCCGCCGACGATCGTCGTCGCGCCCTTCGCCGCCGCCAACGCCTCGGCGACCGCAATCGTGCCCTTTGCGAGCGTGGGATTCTCGAATACGCCCATGGGGCCGTTCCAGATCACCGTCTTTGCGCTCTTGACCTTCTCGGCATAGAGCGCTCTCGTCTTCTCGCCGATGTCGAGCCCCATCTTGTCTGCGGGGATCGCGGTGGAGGGCACCGTCTCGATCTCGATGGGTGCGTCGATGGGATCGGGGAAGTCCTTGGTGATCACGGTGTCGATGGGGAGAAGGAGCTCTTTGCCCGCCGATTTCGCCTTTTCGATCATCTCTTTGCAATAGCCGAGTTTTTCGTCGTCTACAAGGGAGGTGCCGATCTCATAGCCCTGCGCCTTGAGGAAGGTGTATGCCATGCCGCCGCCGATGATGAGCGTATCGCATTTTTCGAGGAGGTTGGAGATGACGCCGAGCTTATCGGCAACTTTCGCGCCGCCGAGGATCGCCACGAAGGGGCGCACGGGGTGCTCGAGGGAATCCGCCATCACGGTGAGCTCCTTCTCGATGAGGAAGCCGCAGACCGCGGTCTTGACAAGCCCGTATTCGACGATCGCCGCCGTGGAGGCGTGGGAGCGGTGCGCCGTTCCGAACGCGTCGTTCACATAGATGTCGCAGTAGGCGGCGAGCTTCTTGCAGAACTCGAGGTCCTTCTTCTCCTCTTCCCAATGGAAGCGGAGGTTTTCGAGGAGCACGCATTCGCCCTCTTTGAGCGCGGCGACTTTGGCCTGCGCGTCGGGGCCGATCACGTCGGTCGCGAAGGTCACTTTGCCGCCGAGCAGCTCATTGAGCCGCTTCGCAACGGGCGCGAGGGTGAGCTTCTTGGGCTCGTCCTTCTTCGCTTTGTCGATGATCGCCTGCTTCGCCGCGGCCTGTTCTTCGGCGGGGAGCGCCTCGACCTTGGCCTTGTCCTTCTTGTTGAGCTTCACTTCCTCCGAGAAAATGGAGTGCGGTTTGCCCATGTGGGAGCAGAGGATCACTTTCGCGCCGTGCTCCATGAGATACTTGATCGTGGGCAGCGCGCCGATGATGCGGTTCTCATCGGTGATGGCGCCGTCTTTCATGGGCACGTTGAAGTCGCAGCGGACGAGTACCCGCTTGCCCTTCCAGTCTTTGACGTCTTTTACGGTCATTTTGTTCATATCGGTTTCTCCTTGTTACGGTTTTTATTTTGGAAATTTACCTTCCCCACTATATAACTTTTCCCAAGATTTGTCAATACTTTCGGGGAAAAAGGCCGGTAAAATTCGCCGGGAAAAGAAAATATGCGAAAAAATGCGCGGAAACGTTTGACAAAAAAATTTTCATCTGTTAAAATGACCTATGCCGCCGATCAAGGCGCTCTTTTTGCGTGCTTTGAAAGGAGGTCAGAACCTGCCTTGAAATCGCCCGTGCGGCGAAAAGAGGATATTCCGAATCAGTATCAAAAGGAGGTAAAAAGATGCCCACCATCAATCAGCTCATCAAGAACGGCAGAGAGAGAGAAGCCTTCAAGTCGAAGTGCCCGATCCTCGACAGCTGCCCTCAGAAGCGCGGCGTGTGCCTTCAGGTGACGACGACGTCCCCCAAGAAACCCAACTCCGCACTGAGAAAGATCGCGAGAGTGAGATTGACCAACAAGCAGGAAGGTACCGTGTACATTCCCGGCGAAGGTCACAATCTTCAGGAGCACAGCTCCGTGCTCATCCGCGGCGGAAGAGTGAAGGATCTGCCCGGCGTCCGCTATCACATCATCCGCGGCGCGCTCGATACGGCAGGCGTTGCAAAGCGCAAACAGGCTCGCAGTAAGTACGGCGCAAAACGCCCCAAGTAAGCGTTTTGCCGCGGCGCGACAGGCGCCGTAACAGTTGCGATGGCATAAGGCCGTCGCTCCCCCTACTTTTTCGGAATATCAAGCCCGAGAGAAGTAGGCAGTATTCCCTCGCAGAGAGGGGAGAAGATTCGCTACCGCGGCAAGCGGCAAGTGAAAGCAGACTAAATCGGGCAAAACGCCCGTGCGGCAGTGCCGCAAATCACTTTTCAAGGAGGATATCAATATGCCCAGAAGAGGCAACGTTCCCAAGAGAGACGTTCTTCCCGATCCCGTATACGGGAGCAAGGTCGTTGCGAAGCTGATCAACCAGATCATGCTCGACGGCGAGAAGAGCGTTGCGCAGAAGATCGTCTATGACGCCTTCACGCAGATGGGAGAAAAACTGAACATGGACCCGATGGAGATCTTCAAACAGGCGCTTTCCAACATCACCCCCGTTGTGGAGGTCAAGGCAAGACGCGTGGGCGGTGCAAACTACCAGGTTCCCATCGAAATCAGACCCGAACGCCGCCAGACGCTTGCGATCCGCTGGCTCGTCGCTGCAACGAGAAAGAGAAGCGAGCGCGAGATGAGCAAGAAGCTCGCGGCGGAGCTCATGGACGCGTACAACAACACCGGCGCGTCGGTCAAGAAGAAGGAAGATACGCACAGAATGGCGGAGGCAAACAAGGCGTTCGCACATTTCAGATTCTAAGAGGAGTAAATGTAACTTATGCCAAGAGAATACGATTTAGCGCATACCAGGAATTTCGGGATCATGGCGCATATCGACGCAGGAAAGACGACGACGACGGAGCGCATCCTGTTCTATACGGGCAAGACGCACAAACTCGGCGAAGTCCACGAGGGCGCCGCGACCATGGACTGGATGGTACAGGAACAGGAGCGCGGGATCACGATCACGTCCGCGGCGACCACCTGCATCTGGAAGGGCCATCGTTTCAACATCATCGATACGCCGGGCCATGTCG
>CANROI010000069.1 GCA_947632165.1 uncultured Clostridia bacterium | reverse complement strand
CGTGATTTTGCTCGTGGACATGATCGGAGAATGCCAAGCCGTTCCAAATATGTATGGTGAGCGTTAGTCGAACCATCATTGCGGTGTTTCCCGTGATTGCCATGCTCGCGGTCATCGGGCTCCTTTCCGCCAACGTGTCCGTCATTCGGTTTATGTGAAATGAAAGGCAAAACTTCTGCAATTTTATGGTGCACGATCAGGATCTTGCTCACGGCGGGAGCGGTTGCACTCGCCGTCTTTTTGCTTTGGCGGTTTGAATATCTTTCGCAGTTTGCCGCGATCGACAACATTGTCGGCGCGCTCCCCGTGCTCCTTGCGCTCGTGTTCGTCGGCGCGCTCTCTGGGGCGCTCTGGATGAAGCACACGAAGCAGTTCGCGCCGCTCACGATCTTTCTCGCCGCCCTCGTCGTACTCTCCGTCTGTCTGTTCCCGAATGCGGTCTGCGGCAATTGGTTCCGCGTGGAATATTCGCGGGAGGGGAGCGATCCGCCTCTCTCCGCCTACGATCCCTATACGGGAGATAAGACGGCGCGGCTCGATGCGCCCGCAAGTCTCACGATCGGGAGCGATCTGCCCGTCTTGGACGGTGCGCTCGCCCTCTATCCCGTCTATTCTGCCTTCGCGGAGGCGGTCTATCCCGAGGACGTCTGCAAAAGTGAGGGTGCGGTGCAGTTCACGAACACTGTGGAGGCGTTCAAGCATCTCGTCGCGGGCAAGCGGGACATCTTCTTCTCCTCTTACCCCGCCGACAGCCAGCTGAAACTTGCGAAGGATGCGGGCGTGGAGCTCACGATCACCCCGATCGGCAAAGAGGCGTTCGTCTTTTTGGTCGGCGATGAGAATCCCTTGGACGGCCTTTCGCTCCAACAAATATATAACATCTACTCGGGCAAGACGGCGGATTGGGCGACCCTCGGCTGGAAGGAGGGCGGCGAGATCGTCGCCTTTCAGCGGCCGGAGGGCTCGGGCAGCCAATCGGGCATCCAATCCATCATGAAGAAGAAGGGGTTGCCGCTCGCTTCCCCGCGGCCCATTCCCGATCAGAGCCTCGTCGGCACGAACAGTCTTATGGATCAGATCTCGGCAAAGTGGAAGGGCGTGATGCCCGTTTTGGGGTATTCTTACCGCTTTTTTGCGACGACGATGCGCCCCAATCCGCATGCGAAGCTGTTGAAGATCGGAGGCGTTGCGCCGACGGACGAAAATATCCGCTCGGGCGCCTATCCGTTTACGGTGAATTTTTACGCCGTCACGAGGAAAGACGCCTCGAAGAACACGGAACGGTTCCTCGAGTGGGTCCTCTCCGAAGAGGGGCAGACCCTCATCGAACGGTCGGGATACGCGCCTCTGTAAAAAGAATGGCATAAAAGCCGCCTGTATGCAAACACTGCATTCAGGCGGTTTTTTATGCAACATCAGACTATCTATTTCCGGAACCGGCCGCGGATCATCGCGACAAGCACGATCGCCGGCCCCAAAGAATGCGAGGGGATCATCGGCAGATATGTGGAGAAGGCGCTTTCGGACGACATGTTCGGGGAATCCACCTATGAAAAAGCGGAGTGCAAGATGCTCTCCTATGTGATCGACGGCGCGATCAAAAACGCGCAGCTCGACCGCCATGAGGTGGATATGATCGTTTCGGGCGATCTTTTGAACCAGATCATTTCGGCAAGTTTTGCGGCCCGCGACTTTTCGGTGCCCTTTTTGGGCGTCTACGGCGCCTGTTCGACGATGGCGGAGAGCCTCGCGGTCGCTGCCGCATTCATAGACGGAGGGTACTGCGACCGCGTCGTCGCCGCAACCGGGAGCCATTTTGCTTCGGCGGAGCGGCAATACCGCTATCCGCTGGAACTCGGGACGACCCGACCTCCGCAGTCTCAGTGGACGGTGACGGCCGCGGGCGGCGCCTTGGTCGCGGGTACGGGAGAGGGGATCTCCATTACCGCGGCGACCCTCGGGAAAGTGGTGGACTTCGGCATTACCGATGTCAACAACATGGGCGCCGCAATGGCGCCCGCGGCATGCGATACCATTCTCACGCATTTCCGGGAGACGGGGGAGGCGCCCGAGGATTACGATCTCATCGTAACGGGAGATTTGGGTGCCTTGGGCAGTCGCATTCTGAAGGACCTGACCTGGGAAAAAGGATTGGATATTTCCAAGAATCATGTGGATTGCGGCGAGATCATCTATAAAGTCATCGAGGATGAGTTTCAGGGCGGGAGCGGCGCCGGCTGTTCGGCGGTCGTGCTCAACTCTTATCTGCATGCAAAGATGATGACGGGCGGTCTGAGAAAGATTTTGTTCGTGGCGACGGGCGCGCTTCTTTCAACCGTCTCCTCGGGGCAGGGGGAGAGCATCCCCTGCATCGCGCATGCCGTCGTTTTGGAGCATTGAGGGGGGAATATGGAATATCTTCAGATCGCATTGATGTTTTTGAAGGCATTTGCCGTGGGCGGGCTGATCTGCGCGATCGCGCAGCTGGTCATCAACTTCACCGATCTCACGGCGGGGAAGATCCTCGTGATCTTTATGTTGGCAGGGGTGGCGCTCACCGCTCTCGGGCTCTATCAGCCGATCGTCGAATTCGCGGGCGCGGGCGCAACGGTGCCCATCTCCGGATTCGGCTATCTGCTCGCCAACGGCGCGATGAAGGGGGCGGAGAAGGGGTTGTTCGCCGCGCTCACGGGGCCGCTCGTCGCCGCAAGCGCGGGCGTATCCGCCGCCGTCGTCTTTTCCTTCATCATGGCGCTCCTCTTCCGTTCCCACACCAAGAAAAACTGAAAAAAGTGGGCGCTTCCCCGCGGGGAAGCGCCCATTTTTCATCGTCATGCCAAAGTAAAAGAGAGAAAATCGGGATGCCCGGAGCCGTGAAAAACGAAGATCAAGGGGTGCGTCCCGCGCTGCCCCGTCCATTTGCCCGAATAGGTCCCTCTGCCGCTGCCCGAGACGGGGATCCTTGCGGCAGGCGCCTCGTTTTCGGAAGTCAGAACGAGGATCTCGCCCTTGGCGCGCCCGTTGAGTTCGACGGATACCGACTGCAGGTCGCCCAAATCGAAGTACTTGAATACCGCGGTCGCACCGTCCGTGAAGTTGGCAATATGCTGATCTGGATCATTCTCCCGGTCTTTTCCGTATTGGGTAAAATAGGGAAATGAACCGCGCGGCTTTTTGATGACGCCGTACCAATAGGTCCCCTTTTTGCCGTAGAGGTTGCAGGCAATGTGGGCGCTGTAGGTCCCCCTGCCCGCAAGCGGACCGCCGTTGAGCCCGCAAGAGGTCATCTCCGCCTGCAAAAATTTCCCGTTTTCGAACCCGATCTCTTCGGCGCATGCCTGACGGGAGAATTGGTGACGGTTGGTCTGGCGGTGATAGAATACATAATATTTTCCCTTGATCCGGATCAAACTGCCGTGGGTATTGCCCGTATAGTTCACGGCCTGCGCCTTCGTTCTGCCGCCGATTCCGATGTCGCCGTTGGAGACGAGCGTCCCGCCGAACTCGAAGCCCCCGGTGGGGCGATCCGAGACGGCATAGCACAGTTCATGGCCCTCGAAGGAACTGTAGATGAAATAATATTTTCCGTCGAATTTGCGCATGGAAGAGGCCTCGAAGAACTCGTGCCCCTCATAGGGGGTTCCCTTGCTCTCCGTCTTACCCTTGACGCCGATATAGCGAAAATCGTCCTTGACGGTGAGCATGTCGTCCTCGAGCTCGAAGCACATCGCTCCGTGTTCGGACGGCTTATGCCCGCCGAGCAGGAGGGAAGGGTAGTTGACGGGGCCGAAACCCGTATAAAGGTAGATTTTTCCGTCGTCGTCCGCGAATACGCCGGGGTCGAATTGAAGGGGCTCCCGCTTCTTGCCGATGGGGGTCCCGTCCGGATAGCGCACATAGCCGAGGAATTCGTACTTTCCCGCGGGGGTATCGCATACCGCGACGGATATGAGCCCCTTGTAGCCGATGAAGTAGTAGAGGTAGTATTTGCCGTCCTTGCCGCGGCAGACGTCGGGTGCGTACATCGCGTTCATCATGCCGCGCTTGCCGAGGGGATCCTGCCTTCTTCGGAAGATCACGCCCTCATACCGCCAATCGGAGAGATCCTCTTCGGGAGCGGACCACGAGACGTAGTCGCCGAGGCAGAAGGAAATGCCGTTGAAAAGGTCATGGGAGCCATAGACGTACACTCTCCCGTCGAAGAGATGGGGTTCGCCGTCGGGCACGTATTCATAGCTCGGAAGGTAGGGGTTGAATGCCTGCTTTTTCATAAATTTCCTCCTTGTGCGTCGGATTATAAAATACGATAGACGTCTCTGAGCGCGGGATAGAGCGCCCGGAAAGTCTTGTACCGCTCACGATAGCGTGCCGCAGTTTCCGGATCGGGCAGGATGGAGCTCTTGACACGGACGAGCTTTTCCGCCGCCGTCCTGACGTCGGGGTATTCCCCGCAGGCGACCATTGCGAGCATGGCGGCGCCGTAGGCGGGGCCCTCTTCTGTCTTGGGCCGTTCCACGGGAAGATTGCAGACGTTTGCGAGGATCCTGCACCAGAGCTCACTCTTTGCGCCGCCGCCGCAGACGCGGGTCTTTTCGATTTGCACACCGTTCGATCTTGCGACTTCGATGCAGTCGCGGAGGGCGAACGCCACGCCCTCCATGACGGCGAGGGTCATCTGTTTGCGCGTCGTCGTCGGCTCCAATCCGATAAAGGCGCCGCGGGCGTTCACGTCGTTGTGCGGGCTGCGCTCGCCCATGAGATAGGGGAGGAAGTAAACGCGGTTCTTCCCGAGCCATTCCTCCGCGCCCGCCTGTTCGCCGTCGAAATCTTCCGTGCCGAGAATGTGCATCCACCAGGTATTGCAGGACGCCGCCGAGAGGATGCAGCCCATCAGATGATAGGCGCCGTTTGCATGGCAGAAGGAATGGAGCGCGTTCTTGCCGTCTACGCTGAACGTGTCCTGCGCGACGAAGACCGTACCGCTCGTGCCGAGCGAAATGTTGCAGTCGCCATGGTTGACGGTCCCCGTGCCGATCGCCGCCGCCGCGTTGTCTCCCGCGCCCGCAGCGACGGTCACTTCCCCAAGTCCCCAGAGCTTTGCGTACTCCGCCTTGAGCTTTCCGACGGGCTCATAGGACTCATAGAGCGCGGGAAGGCTCTCCGGAGAGACGGAACACACTTCGCACATGGGGGCGCTCCATTGCCGCTTTTCGACGTCGAGGAGCAGAGTGCCGGAGGCGTCCGAATAGTCGGTCGAATGGATCCCCGTCAGCATATACACGAGATAGTCCTTGGGGAGCATGATCTTCGCCATGCGGTTGAAGTTTTGCCGCTCATGTTCCCTCAGCCAGAGCAGCTTGGGCGCGGTAAATCCGGCAAAGGCGACGTTTGCGGTGAGCGCGGAGAGCCGCTCTTTGCCCACGGTTTCATTGAGCCGGGCGGTCTCCGCCTCTGTTCGCCCGTCATTCCAGAGAATGCAGGGACGGAGCACGCGGTCGTCCCGATCGAGCGCTACGAGCCCGTGCATCTGCCCGCCGAAAGCAATGCCCCTGACCTTCGTCCGATCCTGCCCATCGAGCAGACGGGGGATCCCGCGGCAGATTGCCTTGAGCCAATCTTCGGGGTCCTGTTCGCTCCAGCCCGACTGCGGATACATGACCGGATAGCGCTCCGCGGCGGAGGCAAGAATTTTGCCTTCCGGATTTACTAACAGCAGCTTAACCGCGGAAGTTCCCAGGTCGATTCCGATATACATCATTCGCCCCCTTATGTAACCGATTTATTCGTTCCTACCGAAGAGCACTTCGTTGAACACGCTTTCGAGGTATTCTTGCCTGCCGCTGCCGGGAAGGGCGGGCGCACCGAGTTTCGCCGCATACTCCGCAAGTTCCGCAAGGGTCGCCTCATCCGAGACGATCTTCTTGCCGATGCCGCTTTCATAGCTTGCATAGCGCTCCTTTACAAAGGCGTCGATGCGGCCGTCCTCGATGAGCTGCGCGGCCTTGATGAGCCCGAGCGCAAAGGTGTCCATGCCGAGGATATAGCCGAGGAACATGTCCTCTGCGGTGTAGGAGGGGCGGCGATTCTTTGCGTCGAAGTTGAATCCGCCCGTAAGTCCGCCCGCCTTGAGCACTTCGTACATGCATTTGGTCGCGGAATAGACGTCGAAGGGGAACTCGTCGGTATCCCAGCCGAGGAGCATATCGCCCTGGTTGGCGTCGATCGAGCCGAGCATGCCGTTGATCGAGGAGATCCTGAGTTCATGTTCGAAGGTATGTCCCGCAAGGGTGGCATGGTTCGCTTCGATGTTCATCTTGAAATCTTTGTCGAGCCCATAGGCCCTCAGAAAGCCGATCGCGGTCGCCGCGTCGAAGTCGTATTGATGCTTCATGGGCTCCTTCGGCTTGGGTTCGATGTAGAAATCGCCCTTGAATCCGATGCTCCTGCCGTAAGAAACCGCCATCTTCATGAGGCGCGCGA
This sequence comes from uncultured Clostridia bacterium, assembly GCA_947632165.1. GTDB lineage: Bacteria > Bacillota > Clostridia > Christensenellales > Borkfalkiaceae > Gallimonas. Next base: position 813 of record CANROI010000069.1, on the reverse strand, counting down.
TATTCTCCTGCTCGAACTTCACATCGGTGTTGAGGAGGGTCTCGTAGCCCTCGCGCCCGCCCCAGAACACATAGCCTCTGCCGCCGAGCTTGACGGTGAGATCGAGCGCCTTCTTTACCTGCGCCGCCGCAAAGCAAAATACGTCTGCGCTGTTCGTGGAGCCCGCGCCGTTCATATAGCGCGGATTGCCGAACATGTTCGCCGTTCCCCACAGGCACTTGATGTTCGTGCCCTTCATCTTTTCGAGGATGTAGTCGGAGATCTCATCGAGACGGCGGTTCGTCTCCTTGATGTCGTCCGCCTCGGGGACAAGATCCACGTCGTGGAAGCAGAAATAGCGGATGCCGAGCTTTTTCATGAACTCGAAGCCGGCGTCCACCTTGGCTTTGGCGTGTGCCATCGTGCCTTCTTCCGCTCCGAACGATTTATCCGCCGTGCCTCTTCCGAACATATCCGTGCCCGTGGCGCACAGGTTGTGCCACCATGCCATCGCGAAGGGGAGATGCTCCTTCATTGGCTTGCCGAGGATCACGCGCTCCGCGTCATAGTATTTGAATGCGAATTTGTTCTTGCTGCCCGCGCCCTCATAGCGGATCGCGGGAACGGACGGGAAAATTTCTTTCATTTCAGCCACCTCTTTTACGAAATTTATGATTTGCCTCCATTATAGTCTTTCCGTCCCAAAAAGTAAGGGAGCATTGTTTTTGTTTTTGGTAATTTTGTGTTTTCATGAACTGATTTTTCTGGACTTTTATTCCTTCATCTGCTATCATGGAATGGGGGGAACGGCCATGATCAGTTCTTTTGATATCC
>CANROI010000068.1 GCA_947632165.1 uncultured Clostridia bacterium | reverse complement strand
TCCTGGAATGCCGCCCCGCCGATCACGGCGTCTTTGCCGACGAAGCCGCTGTCGAGATAGACGTCGCGGAGCTTTACACACCCCTTGAACGCAAAGGGCCCGAGCGAGTGCAACCCCTTCCCGGAGCGGAATTCGACAAGCGCCGTGCAGCCCTCGAACGCGTTCGCGGAGATCTCGGCAAGATCCGCGCCGATCGTGACGCTCTTGAGCGCGGTGCAGTCCAAAAACGCGCCGACGCCGAGCGAAGTGAACCCATCGGGGAGCTCGATCTTTTCGAGCGAAGTGCATTCCATAAAGGCGGTGCTGCCGATCTCGGCAGTGGGCGCGATCTCGATCGACGGAAGCAGGGAACAGTGGGCAAACGCCGCGTCGCCGATCGTCTCGAGCGTGATGGACATGAAGCATTCCTCGAGCAGCGCGCAGCCCGAAAACGCCGATTTGCCGATGCGCTTGATGCCGTCCGAGATATAGACGCTCGAGATCTCGCGCTCTTCGAACGCGCGATCATCGATCGCGTCCACGGGCACGCCGTTGACATAGCGGGGGATCACGACGTCCGTCACATCGGCGGTGGGCAGGATCCCGATCACGGTGACATAGCTCTTGTCCGCGGAGGTCTCATACCAGAGGCCCTCCGTGCCAGTCACCGCGGTGTCGCAGCGCGTGCAGACATTGTTCTCGTTGAAATGATGCCCGAGGCGGGGGGAATTCCTCGTTTCGACCTCGTCGCAGCCCGTGCAGGCTCTGCGCTCGATCCCATATTCGAGGCAGGTGGGCTCGTTGCCCTCGACGCCCTTCCAGGGGCCCCATTCATGTTCATGCGGTTTGACGCTGATCGCAATCAGCACGATCGCAACGACGATGCAGGCGAGAAGCGCCACGCAAAGTACGGAAATCAACGCAATTCTTTTTTTCATGCGTACCTCCATTCAAGGTAAAACATTCGGAAGCGCGGGCAGAGCCCACAACATTCAGTATAGCACATTCCGGGGAAAATTTCAACTGTTTGTCCCCGAAAAACGCCCTACAAATCGGGATTTTGCAAAATCACTTGTGGAAAATGATGACGGAAAAGGTATGCGGAGGAAGGGTGAGGGCGCGCGGCGCCACGGGCGCGATCTCATAGGGCAGGCAGGAAGACTCGTCTCCCCCGTCCATCCGCACGATGCGGGTCATTGCGCCGAAGTCGTAATCTCCCCCGATCTCGGCCTCGAGCGGCTCGTCGCCGCTGTTCACGGCCTTGAGGAAGGTCAGCCCGCCCTCCCGTTCGGAGGCGGAGGCGAATACGTTTCCGTCGTCCGAAGCGGTCTTCAGCACGAAGTTGCCCGTCTCCTGCAAAAAGAGTTCCTGCACACACATGCTCGCCGTGCGGAAGACGCCGTGGCCGTCGAAGCGGATCATTCCGGCGCCGGCATGGGCATAGCCCTTTCGCTCGAGAAGGGGCGCATAGGAGCTCATGAGCACGACGTCCGCGTTCTGCTCCGCACCCGCGAGAAAGGCCGCCTCGGCGATCGCATTCTCCTGCTCGCTGCCGCCGTTTGCGGACAAATCGGCGGCATACATGGGCAGCCCGCGGCGGTAGCCGTCATAGAGGCGGGCATGCTCCAAATACCACTCCCGCGGCGCCGGGACCCGCTCCCCCGCGGCATAGAGGAAGTTCCCGTTTGCCGCAAGTTCCTCCGCAAGACGCAGCTGCGATGCCTCGTCGAGCGGCGCGTTCGTGCCGAGGAGCAGGACGAGCTTGAGGGCGGGATAGCGCGCATGGATCGCCTTTTCGAAGCGCGCATAGCGGGAGAAGAGGTCCTCCGCGCCGCTGCCGTCCACGGCGAGATACTCGAGCCGGAAGGGCTCCGTCCGCCCCATCTCTCTGCGCGCCCTGCCCCACTCCGTCTCGCTCTCGCCGAGCGCGAACTCGAGCAGATCGAGCGCGTCCTGGATCGCGTCCTCCTCCGTCCCGTTCGCAAGGCTCACGATGGGCATCGGCTTGGAGCCGAGATATTCGCAGAACAGGAAGCATTCGTAGATCCCGATGCCGAAGGTCTGCCCGTAGTGGAAGAGCGTGCTCCCGAGCGCCCTCTCGTTGGCGCGCTGCGTCCTGCGCTCAACGGGGCGGAGCGTCTCCTTCCAGGGGTAGCCGTCCGGTCCGCTGCCGCCCGGGAAGCGGACGAACGCGGGGTTGAGCGCCTTGATCCGCTCCGCAAGATCCCGCCGGAAGATCCCCTTGATCGCCGATTCGGGCATCAGGGAAAAGGCGTCGAGATGGACGGTCCCCTCCCCCGAAAGCGTCAGGCGGAACTCGGCGTCGGGGACGTCCTGCTTTACCGTAAGGCGGAAGCAGAACCGCCGCCACTTCCCGTCCGCGCGGAGGCGGACCTTCTTTTCGGAGACCGCCGTCTCCCCGTGGTAGACCCCGGCCGCGCACTTTCCGCGGTAGTCGTAGGAGCGCACATAGAAGACGAGCGTATACTTCGTCTTTGCGGCGAGGCTGAACCCGCCGTAGGCGCGGTTGCGCACGCCGCCGCCCGCAGGCGCCTTGAGGCGCAGATAGTGGGGATTTTCCGCAAAGAGCGGACGGTCGGACTTGATCTTGAGCTCGGCGCCGCCGATCGCCTCCCAACCGTAGCTCCCGTCCTCTTCGGTGAGGACGGTATCGCCCTTGATGCGCACCCGCTTGGCTTCGAAGTTGCGGTTTTCGAGCAGTTCGGCGTACAATCCGCCGTCGAAGGCGTAGTTGACGTCTTCGAGCACAATGCCGATCCCGCCCGAAGCGGTCTTCCCCTCTCTCGATATCGTGATCTTCATAATTTCTCCCGCGCGCCTGTTTTCACCCTGTTGCGCGCCTGTTTTCATGCAAATTTCAGACTTATACTTCCGGGATCCTGCCGCGCTTCCCGATCAGTGGCTCTGCTCGATGGAGTGGGCAATGAATGTGATGTGGTCGGCGGCACGCTCGAGATTTCCGACGAGGTTGATGAACACGTTGGAATTCTGCGGCTGGCACTTGCCCTCGTTGAGCCGCTCGATGTGCGTCGAGACGAGCTTTTTGCGGTCCTTGTCGATGATGTCCTCGAGGGCGTCCACTTCGCCGAGCTTGGAGAAGTCGCGGAAGAGGAAGGTCGCGAGCGAGAGCACATAGAGCTTCTTGATCTGCGCGTACATATCCTGCAGCATCTCGAGGAACTCGTCCGAAAAGACGAGCCGGTCGTTGACATAGTGGTCGGTATATTTGGTGACGTTGTCGGCGAGCTCGCCGATACGCATGATGTCGTTGAGGACGTAATGCAGGGAGGAGACCGTCTTTTCCTCGTCGAGCATGAGGGGCGAGGAGGACAGTTTGACGAGATAGGAGATCGCCCGCCGGTTGATCGCCGAGAGCTCTGTATTCTTTGCGAGCACCCGCTCCTTGGCGGAACTGTCCTTTTTGAGGAAGGCGTCGAACGACTCGTCAAGGGTATTCATCGCATAGGTGAACACCTTGCCCGTCTCCTGATAGAGATGGCCGAGCGCGACGGAGGGGCTGCGCAGCAGTCTTTCGTCGAGGTCGGTAAAGAGCGCGGGCGGCTCCGCGGCGGGCTCCTCCGTCTTCTTCTCCCGCACGAGGTGATCGGCGATCCAGACGAAGCCCTTGATGAAGGGCAAGAAGAGCAGGGTGTTGATGACGTTGAACAGGGTATGGAAGGTCGCGATCCGCATGGTGGCCTGTATGCCTTTCTCCGCGGGGAAGATGCCCTTGAGCACGGTATCGTTGAAACCGGGCCAGCACACGAGAATGATCATGAAGATGATCGCGCCGAAGAAGTTGAACAAAAAGTGGATGAGGGCGGCGCGCTTGGCGTTCGCCGAAGCCCCGAGGGAGGAGATGAGTGCCGTGACGCAGGTGCCGATGTTGGAGCCGATGATGATGTAGAGCGCGGCGTTCCCTCCCCCTCCGATCATGATGTCGAGCCCCGCCATCGTGATGATGATGGCGTTCACCGCCGTGGAGGACTGCACGAGCGCCGTGATCACGATACCGAGCAGCAGAAGGAGGAAGGGATTTTTGATCGTCCCGAGCACGTCCGAGACGGCTTCGAACGCGGGCGTTCCCTCTTCGAAACTGAGCGCGGAGGACATGAGCTTGAGCCCGACGAAGATGAGACCGAACGCGGCAATGACGTTGCCGATCGACTTCACCCGCTCGTTTTTGGAGAACATGGTGATGAACACGCCGACGGCGGAGAGCGCCAAAAAGACTGCCGTGATATCCGACCCAGCGAGCGCGATCACCCACGCATTCAATGTGGTACCGATGTTCGCGCCCATGATGATCGCCGTCGCCTGAAAGAGCGTCATGATGCCGGCGTTGACGAGACCGACGACCATGACCGTCGTGAAGGCGGAGCTCTGCCCGAGCACGGTCATCGCCGTGCCGATCCCGACGCCCGCAATGCGGCTCTTCGCCGTCCTGTTGAGCATTTTCTGCAGCTTCCCGTGGGCGAGCTTCGTCATGTTCTCCGACAGGATCTTCATCCCGACGAGGAAGGTGCCCATGCCGCCGAGGATCTGCATGATGATTTTGAGGATATCCCAGAGACCCATAGTTTTCGAAATTTCTCCTCTGACGTAGAATCTGTGCCACAAAAACCCAAGTTATATTATAGCAATTCGGGGCGCTTCTTGTCTATCATTTTGCAACGCATTGAAAAAAATCCGCCGAAAAAAACATTCCACGCCGCTCCCCCGCCGCGGCGGCGCGAGGGGGGATGCCTCTGCCAAGGGCCCGATCCCCGGGCGGATGCTAAGGGGCGCCCAAACGATTAAATGATAGGTAATTTTTATAATTTTTTCCTGCGATCTGCGGCTGGGGCGCCGCCCGATCTGGGCGGCGCCCCAGCCTGTTTTCGACAAAATCGTTCATCTTAAATGTGAAAATCGAAAATTTTTGCCCGTTTTCGCTTTTTTGCGCGATTGCGTTGACAGGTACGGGGGGAGATATGATATACTGTTTATAATTCAATAAGTATGTGATTTTATGCAAGGAGGTACGCTATGAAAACAAAAAGAAGGAGTTTGTTCGTTCTGCTCGCCGTGCTGGCGGCGCTGGTGCTCGGCGCATTTGCGACCGCATGCGGCAACACGGTCACGCTCTCTTTCGACGCGGGCGAAGGGTCTGCGGTGGAAGCGGTTGAGGCGGAAAAGGGCAGCTCTGTAGAGCTCCCGACGCCCGAATGGGAGGGCTATGTGTTCGACGGCTGGTATGCCGAACAGGACTTCTCGGGCCGGGCGCTCGGCACCACTGTTACCGCGCCCGACCGGGACACCACTTATTATGCAAAATGGGAGAAGGGATATCGCCTTACCCTCGATACGGACGGGGGCACGCTTTCGGGCGGGACCGAGTTCCTCCTCAAGGCAGGCACCGCGCTTTCGGGCGTGCTCGAGGGGCTTGCGCCCGCCAAGGATGGGCTCGCCTTCGGCGCATGGTTCAACGGGGATGAAGAGCTTGCCTCGGGCGCACAGATGCCGGAGGCGGATCTCGTGCTCAAGGCGCGCTACAAGGTCGGCTATACGATCGAGACCTATCTTCAGAACGGCACGCTCGACGGCTATGAGCGCGCGGGCGATCCCGTAGCCGCAAGCGACTATGTGGGGACGACCGTCTCCCCCGCCGCACCCGCCGTCAAGGGCTTTACGCTCACCGAGAACGAGAACGAACTGCATGAGACAGAGCTCTCTGCCGTTCAGGCAGAGAACGTTCTGCGCTTCTACTACGACCGCGAGGAGTACCGCGTGCTCTACTATGCGAATCTGCCCGACGGAGTCTCGGCGGAAGGCACGACCGAGGAGGCCACGGCCTACTTCGAAGAGACGATCTCCGTCGCCGAAAACGGCTTCTCCGCGGTGGGCTATCGCTTTGCGGGCTGGAGCAGCACGCGCACGGGCAATGTCGAATATCAGCCGAACGCATCGCTCGAGGTCACCGGGACGCTCTCCCTCTATGCGGTCTGGGACGTCGGCAATACCGACCTCTGGGGCGGCATCGACTACATCTATCATCTCCGCACGGGCGGGATCATTCTCGAGCGCGACGGCGAGGAATATGAGGGCACGATCGACGAAGACGGCGTGTTCAGCGTTGCGGGCATGCAGGGCATGATCTTCGAAGGCGGCAAATTCGCCTACTACCGCGACGACTTCGCAGCGACCTTCTATGCCTTAGACGGCTACTACCATCCCACGAGCTCGGCGGATCCCATCGACCGCAGCGAGACGCTCACGCTCGACGGCTATTTCCATGCGACTTGGTCCTATACCGACGACGGGCAACCGGCCACGCTGGAAGGCATCTACGCATACGATTCGGAGCGCAAGACCTACTACTTCGAGGCCGGGGATTCCGTTTTCGATTTCCGTGTGGGCAACTACGGCGACACCGCGGTATTCGGCTTTGCGGGTGAAGAAGAAGGCACCTATGATCAGTTCATCCCCTCTTCCGAGACGGGCGGATACATCGGCGACTACACCGTTCTGCTCGACGGCTACGGCACCGCCGCCGTCGGCTTCTACACGGGCGAGATCGACGAGGGCGCCTATTACATCGAATCAACCGGCCTTATGCTGGCCGGAACGGAGCTCTGCTACTACCACGTCTTTACGGCGAAGTTCGGGGAACTCGTGTTCCACAATTACCCGCTCGCGAACGACGAAGTTGCGCTCGTCCTCGAAGACGAATTTGCGGGTGAGTATACGGGCGAGATCGACGGCACCGAGACGACGCTCAGCCTCAACGGCTTCGGGCTTCTCTTGGGCGCGACGCTGAACGGGGAAGAATATTCCTACTTTACCACGACTTCGGAAGTGTTCGGCACCATCGTCCATATCGTGAATGCGGATCTGACGGTCCGCCTTATCGGGGAGGACGGCTTCGAAGTACTCGACGAATCCTTCTCCGAAATGGTATATCTGCGCACCGACGGCAGCCAGTTTAGGCTGTACTATCCGCTCATCCTGTTCTATGAAGAGGATCTCCGTGCGGAGATCTATGCTCCCGCAGGCATGGGAAGCGCCGATGACGGGGACGAAGAGACGCAGGCGGAAGAGGCCGAACCCGAGATCGTCCACGTTGCCACCGCCTCCTGCAAGGCGGAGACGACGCTCCCCGGATATGCGTACTACACGCTCACGATCACGGACACGTACAATGACGAAACTTTGGTCTTCCCCGGCCTCGAGGGCGAATGCACCTCCGTCTCGATCGTCATGAACACGCGCACGCTGATCATCGAGGTCTACTACATCCTCGCCTACAACGGCA
>CANROI010000067.1 GCA_947632165.1 uncultured Clostridia bacterium | reverse complement strand
GTTTCGGACCGCGTTAGCGAATTTTATGCGGTTTTTATTCAAAGAGCCAAGGAAGTTTCCTCGGCGCTTCGGAATGGAAATGTGCGGGCCGCCATGCCGCCGCCCGGCATTTTGATGGCCTCGCTGTCCATCAATAAAAAAGTTTCAGCCGGTTTCCCGATTATTGTTGAAAAATCCCGATGATTTTGTTATAATGATATTACAAGATCATTCGGGGAGGAGATCAATGCCATGAACGAAAACAAAATGTCGTTCCGAAACGTATCGGCCTTGTTATTTTCGGGATCGCTGTTGCTCGGCATCATTGTTTGCTCTATCTGTGATATGGCAATTTCGGGAACGTTTTCTTGGTCGCTATATCCGATTGCTGCAACTCTGTTTGCGTGGTCCGTATTGATACCGCTTGTAAAATACGGAGGCAAAGGAACGCTCGGTTCTTTGGTTATCTTCAGCATTTTAATCATTCCGTTCTGTATGTGATGAGCATCATCGTTGAAAATCATCTGATCATGTCGATCGGAATCAGCATGGCGCTTTATTCGGTCGTTTATCTTTGGTGTGTCTATCTTATTTTCAGAAAACTAAAGAAGAGAATGATCATCGCGGCTGCCATTTCTTTATTATTGGCAATGCCCCTGTGTATCATGATCAATATCAGTCTTGCAAAAGACCTTTCGGTTTCGGCTTTTGACAAATGGGATTTATTGGCATTTGCGATCATCGCCATGATCTCTGTCGCACTGTTTATAATCGATCATTGCAGAATGCACAAGCAGGATTGAAAATCCGCGAAAAAACGTCCGATCCCGGCGTTGTAAGAGCGGAGGGCGCGGTTGCCGTGGTTCAAGAGGATAGGGGAGGTTGTGCTCTGCCTCGAAAAAGCCACGGGGGCGCTTTTCACAAAATCCCTTCGAGCAGGTCGTCCATGTCGTAGAGCCCGGGGGCACGGCCCTTGAGCCACTGCGCCGCCCTGAGCGCGCCGGCGGCAAAGATCCTGCGGCTGCGGGCCGAGTGGGAGAGCGATAAGATCTCGTCCTCGCCCGCAAACATCACCTCGTGTTCGCCGACGATCGTCCCGCCCCGCACGGCATGGATGCCGATCTCGCTCTGTTTTCGCGCACCGACCATGCCTTCCCGTCCGTAGACAAACTCCTTCCCGCCGCCGAGGCCCTCGTTCACGCTCTCCGCGAGCATGAGCGCCGTGCCGGAGGGGGCGTCTTTTTTTTGATTGTGATGGCGCTCGATGATCTCGACGTCGAAGCCGCCGCCGAGCGCCTCTGCCGCCTTGCGGGCGAGCAGCCGCATCAGATTCACGCCCACGGACAGATTTCCCGTCTTGAACAGGGGGATCGTCCCTGCATATTCCCGGATGAGCGCCTCATCTTCCGCGCTGTAGCCGGTCGCGCCGAGCACCGCGCCGATGCCGCGCGCCGCGCAGAACCCGAGCCGTTCGCCGAGCCCCTGCGCCGAGGAGAAATCCACGACAACTTGGGGCTGCTGCGGGATGTCCGAAAAGTCCCGGTACACGGGATAGGGCATGGGGGAGGGGAGGCGGTCCACGCCGCAGACGATCTCGGCGCCCCGCTCCGCCGCGAGTTCGGTGACCGCACGGCCCATGCGCCCGCAGGCGCCGCAGAGAAGCAGTTTCATGACCGCACCTCCAGCCCGTATGCGCGCATTGCCTGGGCGAGCAGCGCTCTGTGCGCCTCCTCCAACCGCGTGAGCGGCTTGCGGGGGAGCCCCGCCCGGAAGCCGAGCAGGTTCATTCCCTCCTTCACGGGAATGGGGTTCACTTCGCAAAAACAGGCTTTTGCGAGGGGCAGCAGGTCGTCGGCGAGCGCATTCGCCCGCGCGAGATCGCCCTCTAAGGCGGCGGAGACGAGTGCCTTCACGCCCGCGGGGGCGAGATTGGAGACGACGGAGATGACCGCCGTGCCGCCGGCTGCCAAAATGGGCAGGTTGAGCGCGTCCTCGCCCGAATAGAGCTCGCATTTTCCGCGGATGAGGCGGGCGGTCTCCATGACCTGCGCCATATTTCCGCTCGCTTCCTTGATGCCCGCCGTATTTTCGAGCTCCGCGATCTGCGCCATCGTCTCGGGCAGCAGGTTCACGCCCGTCCGCCCGGGCACATTGTAGGCGATCAGGGGGATCCCGATCGCGTCGGAGAGGTCTTTGTAGTACTCAAACAGTCCGCGCTGGGTGCATTTGTTGTAGTAGGGGGTGACGCAGAGCACGCCGTCGGCGCCGAGCGCCTCTGCCCGTCTGCAAGCCGAAACGGCCCGCTCGGTGCAGTTGCCGCCCGCCCCGACGATCACTTTCACCCGTCCGGCGGCTCTCTTTATCGCATATCCGATCGTCAGTTCCTTCTCTTCCTCGGTCATCGTGGCGGGTTCGCCCGTGGTGCCGAGCACGACGAGCGCGTCCGTCCCGTTTTCGATCTGGTAGTCGATCATTTCGCCGAAGGCGTCGAGGTCGACCCCCGTCTCCGTAAACGGGGTGATCATTGCCGTTGCGGAACCCTTCAAAAATCCTGTCATTTTTCTCCTCCCGATTATCTTATGCCGTCGTGTCAGTCGAAATATCCCTTCGCCGCGAGCAGTTCCGCGAGCAGCACCGCGCCGCCCGCGGCGCCCCGCAGCGTATTGTGCGAGAGCCCGATGAAGCGCCAATCGAACACGCGGTCCTCCCTCAGCCGTCCCGCCGAGATCGCCATGCCGCCTTCGAGGTCCCGATCGAGCTTCGGCTGCGGACGGTCCGCCTCTTCGAAGTAGCGGATCGGCCGCTTGGGCGCGGAGGGCAGGCCGAGCCGCTGCGGTTCCCCTTCGAAGGCTTCCCACTCAGCGAGGATCTCCTCGCGCGAAGGCTTTTGTTCGAAGGAGACGAACACCGCCGCGGTGTGGCCGTCCGAGACGGGGACCCGCAGGCATTGCGCCGTGATGAAGGGGGCGTCCGCCTCGGCGATTTTGCCGTTCTTCACGCTGCCCCAGATCTTGAGGGGCTCCCTTTCGCTCTTCTCCTCCTCGCCGCCGATGTAGGGGATGATGTTGTCTAAGATCTCGGGCATGGCGGAAAAGGTCTTTCCCGCCCCGGAGATCGCCTGATAGGTGCAGACGGCGACCTTTTTGAGCCCGAATTTGCGCAGGGGGTGCAGCAGGGGCACATAGGATTGGAGCGAACAGTTGCTCTTGACGGCGATGAAGCCGCGCCCGGTGCCCAACCGCTTCCGCTGGAAGGGAATGACGGCGAGATGTTCCGGGTTGAGCTCCGGGATAATCATGGGCACGTCGGGGACGCCCCTGTTCGCGGAATTGTTAGAGACGACGGGTAGTTCGAGCCGCGCATAGCGCTCTTCGAGCGCCTTGGTCTCCTCCTTCGGCAGGTTGACGGCGCAGAATACGAAGTCCGCCTTTCCCATAAGCGACGCGGCGTCCCGTTCGGCGTCGAGCACCCTCATTTCCCGCGCATAGGCGGGGATGGGGGAACTCAGCGCCCATCTTCCATCCACGGCGTCCGGGTAGCGCTTGCCTGCCGAGCGCCCGCTCGCGAGCAGGGCGACGGGCTCAAACAGCGGATGCCCCTCCAGAAGGGTCAGAAAGCGCTGCCCGACCATGCCGGTCGCGCCGACGACGGCGACTTTGTAGCGTGTCTTCATATGCTCCTCCGATAAAAATAAGGCGGCGGCCGAAGCCACCGCTTTTGCATTCTCTTTGAGACTGCCGAAAGCGCATCACCCCGGTGACAGTCGTAAAGGTATTCTCCCTCACGCCCAACGCGCGCGGGTAGGCGGCGCACGTTTCGGCGGCGATGCCCTCCGTCCCGCGTTCCCCGGGATCCCTCCGATCCCTCCCGCGGGGTGCTCATGCTCTGCCGCTCCTCTGTTCAGCACAGGTATTTTAACATATGGGACGGGAAAAGTCAAAGAATTTGCCCGATTTTAATTGAAATATTTTCGGATTTGTAGTACAATGACGCTATCGGGTGACCGAGAGAACAGATACGGAGCGGAACGCTTATGGCAGAAAAGAGCAATCAGAGCATCGTGGCGCGCTGCCTGAAGGGCAAGGCGCGGGAGGGGACGTTCGGCGAACAGCCGGAGAGCCGTTACCGCCTCTATATCGACCTCGTCAAAGGGCGGCTCGGCTGGCTCGTGCTGGTGAACCTGATCCTGCTTGTCGCATTCGCTCCGGTCGTGCTCGTCTACATCGGCCGCATGTCGGCGGTGATGTCGATGGAGCTGACGGGCCCCTTCGGTTCGGGGCTCATGTTGGGCTATCCCATCGATCTCGGCGCCGCGGATTATGCGGAGCGCATGATCTTCTATTTCGACTCCGTCTATTTTGCGCTTCTGATCCCCTCGTCTTTGATCTTTGCGCTCGGCATTTCGGGCGCGGCGTACTTCTTGCGCAATTTTATCTGCACGGCGGGGAAGTTTACGTTCAGAGACTTCTATCGCGGCATCCGGCGCAACTATCTCGGTGCGCTCGGCGCCTCGATCCTGTTTACGGCCGTGCTCTATCTCGCCCAAATGACCGCCGATCTTGCGAATTGGTATCTCGTCCTCGGGCGGGGACCCGCGGGCGCGCTCATCTTCTCCGAAGTCATCGGCTATCTCGTGCTCGTGCTCTTCATGCCCGTCTGCCTCTGGATGGCGGCGCTCTCCACCGACTTCAAGCTCGGCGCGTGGGGGCTCGTCAAGAGCTCGTTCGTGATGACCTTCCGCCTCTTCCCGCAGAGCCTTCTCTTTGCGGCCTTCGTTGCGGTGCCCGTGGCGCTCGTGCTCTTCACGACCGACTTCTGGCTCATGATCCTGCTCGCGGTTTTTCTGCTGCTCGGGCTCTCCTGCCCGCTGCTCGCCTGGATGAACTTCGCGCAGTGGGCGTATGCGCGTTTTTCCGTCCTTCCCGCCCCTGCCGGCGAGGGGAAGGCGCAACCCCGGGAACAGCCGCAGCCGGAGCCGCTGCTCTCCAAGGAGGAACAGCTCCGCCGCGTCTCGGTCGCCTACGGCAAGAGCGAACTTCTCTCCCGCCCGATCCCGCCCCTTTTCCGCGGCACGGCGCAAGCCGTTCTGCCGGAGGCGTTTACCCGCGCCGATCTTCTCAGGCTTGCGGAGAGCCGCGCGGCAGTCGCGCGCGAGCTCGCGGCCTATGAGGAGGCGCACGGCGGCGAGGAGAAGTATCTCCGTTACAACCAAATCTTCGATGAGCGCGAGAAGGCGCTCGAGGACGGCAAGAAAAAACGGGCGACCCGTCCGCCGAAGATGCTCAACAGGCGGTGAGCGATGAAGGCCTACGACGCGCTCGCCGATTGGTTCGAATATCTCAACGACGACTGCGGCTACGAAAGTTGGTCGCAGTATTTCATAGAGGGGCTGCACCGCCTGAACGCGGGGAAATGCGGGCTGGAACTCGGCTGCGGCAGCGGCGCGTTCGCACGCGCGCTCACAAGGGCGGGCTATGAGATGAGCGGCGCCGATCTCTCGGCGCGGATGCTCACGAAGGCGGAGGCGCTCGCGCGGGCGGAGGGGCTGAATATTCCCTATTTCCAGGCGGACGCCGCCTCGTTTTCGACGTTGAAGCGTTACGACTTCCTGCTCGCGCCCAACGACGTATACAACTATGTGCCGAAGAAAAAGCTCCCTGCCGCGTTCCGTCATGCGGCGAAGTGCCTGAAGGAGGGCGGGATCTTCTGGTTCGACGTGAGCTCCCCCCGCAAGCTTTGCGAAAAAGTTGCAGATACTATCTCCGCCGACGACAGGGACGAGGTCACCTATCTCTCCTTCAACCGCCGCACGGGGGACGAGATCGAGATGGAAGTGACGCTCTTCGTCAAACGGCAGGACGGCGCCTACGACCGCTTCGACGAGCGGCATATCCAATATATTCACGGCGAGGAGGAGCTCGCGGCCGCGCTCGATGAGGCAGGTTTCTGCCTGTTGGCCGCGGAGGGGCACCTCGGCGCGCCGAAGGAGGGGAGCGACAGGCTCCAATTCATATGCAGAAAGAAAGCAAGATCATAAAGGCGCTCGTCTTTCACGGCGAACTCTCCGTTGCCGTGCTCGATACGACCGCGCTCGTGCAGGAGGCGATCGACCGCCATAAGCTCACGCCCGTGGCGGCAGCGGCGCTCGGGCGCACGATGACCGCCGCCGCATACCTCTGCAGTTGGCTCAAGGAAGAGGGAAGTTCCCTCTTTGTCACGGTCGACGGGGACGGCGTGGGCGGCAGGATCTCCGTCTCGGGGGACGGCGCCCTGCATCTGAGGGGGAACGTCGCCAATCCCGGGGCCGATCTTCCGCTCCGCGGGGACGGCAAGCTCGATGTGAGCGGCTTCGTGGGCAAGCACGGAACGTTCACCGTCGTGCGCGACGACGGCGAGGGGATCCCCTATGTCGGGACGAGCGAGCTCGTCTCGGGCGAGATCGCAGAGGATCTGTCTGCCTATTTCCTCACGAGCGAACAGCGGCCCACGGCGGTCGCGCTCGGCGTGCGGGTCACGGCGGAGGGAGTCTGTCCCGGCGCGGGCGGGGTATTCCTGCAGCCTCTGCCGGGCGCGAGCGGAGAGGCCGTCTCCTTCGCGGAGGAGAAGATCCCGCTCTTTGTGAACATCTCGCGCCTGATCGCGGAAAAGGGCGCGGACGGCGTCATGGAGGAATATTTTGGGACGCGGGGAGAGGCCCGGCCCGTCTGCTTCCGCTGCCGCTGTTCGCGGGAGCGCGCCGCTTCCGCCGTGCAGTCGCTCGGGCGGGAGGATGCATTCGCGCTCATCGAGGAATGCGGTGCGATCAACGTGCATTGCCACGATTGCAATACGGATTATACCTTCGACAAGGAGGAGGCAGAAGAGATCTTCCGCCAACGAGACGATGGATTACGAGGATAAGGTCAGAAAACTTGATTTCAGCGAGGATTTCCTCTTCGAGAGCGCCGAAAAGCGCTTCGAATCGGGGGACTACCTCGGCGCGCTGAAAATGCTCAACAAGCGGGCGGAAATGCACGATCCGAGCGCGGACGCCTCCGCGCTCTATGCCGATATCTATGAGGCGCTCGGGCTCTATCCGCTCTGCGCGGACGCATGGTTCCGCTTCCTCGATACCTGCAACGAGGCGGATTTCGCGGAGGGCTACGAAGGGCTCTCCGTCGCGTTCATGAACATGGGGGATCTCTTCCAATCCGAGCTCTATCTGCGCAGGGCGTTCGACCGCGAGGACGAGGAAGAGGACTTCGATCCTCCGTCCGCGCCGCAGCTTCGGCTCGTGCATTCGGACGACGGGTCGGTGGAGGACACCGAGCTGCTCCGCCGCGGCATCGAGTTCATCAAAGTA
>CANROI010000066.1 GCA_947632165.1 uncultured Clostridia bacterium | reverse complement strand
GGGCGCATAGTAGTCCGTCTCCGCCGCGGCAAGCTGCGCCGAGGGGAAGAGACAGACCGCCGCGGTCAACCCGAACAGTATGATTTTTCCGAAAACGTTTCGCATACGATTCTTAAACCTGTTCCGCCCTGTGTTTCAGCCAGCACTTTCTGCACATGGCGACATATCTGTCGTTCCCGCCGATGCAGATCTGCGAGCCCTCCGTGACGATCTTGCCTTGATCGTCGATCCTTGCGTTCACCGTTGCCTTGGCGCCGCATGTGCAGACCGACTTGATCTCGCTGATGGATTCGGCGATCTCGAAGAGCCGCTTGCTGCCGGGGAAGAGATGGGTCGTGAAGTCGGTCGAGAGCCCGAAGCAGAGCACCGGGATGTTCTTCTCGATGACGACGTCCGCGAGCTGGTCCACTTGTTCGGGCGTCAGGAATTGGCACTCGTCCACGATGATCACGTCGCAATCGGGATACCGGTCCAGATACAGCGCATGGAGATCTTCCTTCTCGCCGACGGCGACGGCGTCCTGCATGAGCCCGATCCGCGATCTGACGACCGTGGCTCCGTCGCGGGTGTCGACCGCGGGCTTCAGAAGGAGGACCTTCATGTTGCGTTCTTCGTAATTGAATTTCGTGATCAGCGCCTGTGCCGTCTTGGAGCTGCCCATCGCCCCGAATTTGAAATAAAGTTTTGCCATGATCTACTCCACGATGTCATAGACGAGCGCCTCTTCTTCGGGCCGCTCGCTGCCGATCTCCGTTGCCGCGAGTAATTTCGCCGCGGCGGGCGCGAATTTTTCCCGGTCGCTGCTGTACAGCGTTGCGATCTCCTCTCCTTTTCGGACATGATCCCCCGTCTTCTTTCTGAGAAAGATGCCCGCGCTGAAATCGATCTTGTCCTCCGCCGTATTCCGACCCGCGCCGAGCGCGAGGCTTGCAAGGCCGTATTCCTCGGTATCCACCCTACGGATATAGCCCTCCGAGACGCTTTGGACCGAAAACGAAAACTTGGCGCGCGGGAACCTTCCGGGGTCCTCGATGAGCCTCGGATCGCCCCCCTGCGTCCCGACCGCTTCGAGCAGCTTGCGAAAGGCGCTGCCGTCCGATAAGGTGCGCCGCGCCATCTGCATACAGGCCTCGGGCGTGCCGTATCCCGCGAGCGAGAGCATGCGGCCCGCAAGCGTCATGCAGACTTCGGTGAGGTCCTCCGGCCCGCGGCCGTGCAATGTCTCGACCGCTTCGATCACCTCGAGAGAATTGCCGATCGCATATCCCAGGGGTCTGTCCATATTCGTAATCAGCGCGACGATCTTTTTCCCGGCGCTTTTGCCGATGTCCACCATCAGCCGCGCGAGCGCCCGGCTCTCCTCCACGCTCTTCATGAAGGAGCCGCTGCCCGTCTTGACGTCGAGCACGATGCAATCGTCGTCCGCGGCGAGCTTTTTGCCCATGATGCTTGCGGCGATCAGCGGCATGCTGTCCACCGTCGCGGTGACGTCGCGCAGCGCATACAGCTTCTTATCCGCGGGGGCGAACTGTTTGGACTGCCCGACGATCGCAAGCCCGATGCCGTTCACTTGCCCGATGAATTCCTCATCCGATAGGGTGGTGCGAAAGCCGTCGATTGACTCGAGCTTATCGACGGTGCCGCCCGTATGCCCGAGCCCCCTGCCGCTCATCTTGGCGACTTTCAGGCCGAGCGACGCCACGACGGGCGCGACGACAAGGCTCGTCTTGTCCCCCACGCCTCCCGTCGAATGTTTGTCGGCGCGGATCCCCTTGATGGCGGAAAAATCGACCTTTTCGCCCGAATCGCGGACGGCGAACGTGAGATCACAGGTCTCCCGCACCGTCATGCCTCTGAAATAGATCGCCATGAGCAGCGCGGTGATCTGATAATCGGGAATGCTCCCGTCGGTGACGCCGCCGATAAAGAATCCGATCTCTTCGCGCGTGAGCTCGCCGCCGTCCCGCTTCTTCTTGATGATGTCGTACATTCTCATCGCCGCGGCCTCCTCATCTCGCCCATTCACCCGAGGCGATATAGTCGGCGAGCAGGTCCCTTGCATAGGTATCCGCGCCGAGACGGGCAACTTCGCTGATCCTGTTGGAACGGTAAGTGGACGTATAGCTGTCCACAATGATGTAGTAGTCCTTTGAGGCGTCGACCTCCGCCGTCTTGATCGTCGTATAGATGACGTAGCTCCTGCTGCTTAAAAAACGCGACTTCAGATCGGAGCCCTTGATTTTCCCGAGGACGATCGCATTGTCGAAGGGAAGAAGGGAGAAGAGGTCGGCATAGGTCACCTCGCCCGCCGAAAGCGAATAGGGATTGCGCGTGTTCAGATATCCGCCGCCGAGAACGATCGGATATTCCGCCCCCCACACCTCTTTTCCTTTTTTATAATAGAGTTCGGCGAGCGTATTGCAGATGTCGTCTTCGTCCCGCCGCCGCGCGTTTCTGCCGATCACATCGGTATAGGGGTTTTCGTCGGGAAAATACTTCCCGAAGAGCGCTTCGACAGAGGGATCGTCCTCGATCGAATCCTTTGCATAGACGCCCGTCCCGATCAAGCTCGGCGCAACGGTATATCGGCCCGTGACCGTATTGAAGGAGACCGCCGCGGAACTCAGATAGCGGTTCTCGCTTCCGCCCTGCAGATGGTAGACGCCGTATTCGTCTTTGAGGATATAGCGGGTGTGGGTGTGCCCTTCGAACACGAGGTCGACATAGCCGTCCGAGAGAGCGGAATCATAGTAAGGCATATCGGCATTGACGACGGAATTGACGCCCGCATAGGAGAAATCGGAGCCGCCGTCGTGGATGGAGTAGACGATGAAGTCGCAGTCCTCCTCCGTTCTGAGCCGCGTCGCCTCGTCTTTGACGAGCGCGGTGAGACGGCTGTCCGTCGCAAAGGAGAGCCCCGCCGAAAATTCGCCCGAAATGGAGCCGAGGCAGTCGCCGATCGCCCCGATGATGCCGATCTTCACGCCGTGCCGTTCGACGACGGTCGAGGCGCGGCAATAATCGACGGGCGCGCCGTTCTGCGTGACGTTGATTGCGAGAAAGGGAAACTCTGCGAGCTCGCTGTTGGGCTTGAGAACGTCCGCTCCCCAATCGAACTCATGGTTGCCGAGCGTCATGGCTGCAAACCCGACCTCGTTCATCCACTCTGTCATGAGCTTGCCTCTGTTCGTCGACGATTCCACGGTCCCCTGCCACATATCGCCCGAGGAGAGCAGGATCTCTTCGCGCGCCGGATCGGCGTAGAGCCCCTTCATATAGGTCGTGAACTCATCCACGCCAGGCTGAGTATCGCTGTCCATGAATTTGCCGTGAAGATCGTTCACGGCATAGAAAGAGAGCTCGACAATCACACTCTCGCCGCATTGATCGCAGACGCCGTCCGAATTGACATCTGTGTGCGCATGATCGGGATCGGGCGCAGCGCCTACGCGGTAGGTCAGCGGCTCGGAAAACTCGCTGTCCGCGACCCCCTCTTTGCCACTCACGGCCTTGACTCTGATCGTCTGCCCGTCCGAAAGAGGGACGCGCCGCTCGGTCGTCGGCTTCTCCGCGCCGCCGTCGATGACATAGATATAGTAGATTGCACCGTCCACTTCCCCCCAGACGGCAACGCCGTCGCGGCCAATCGCGGCCTCGGGCGCGGGAAGTTTGGTCTCCTTCACGGGAAGACAGCCCGCCGCCGCCCACAGGAGCATGACGGAAATGATCAGCGATATGACCCGATAAATTCTTTTCATAAGTTTCGATTACAGATCTTGTTTTGTGAATGTGAACGGCAAAAGGCCGTCTGAAGTATATGCCTTGAACTTGGTTTCGTTCCCGAGCAGGATCTTAAAATCGCCCGGGCAGAACTCCGTGATCACCTGCCGGCAGACGCCGCAGGGGGCGCAGAAGTCGGCCGTTTCCCCCTCTCTTCCGCCTACGACCGCGAGCGCTTCGAACTCGTGCTCTCCTTCGCTCATGGCCTTAAAAATCGCCGTGCGCTCGGCACAGACCGTCGCGGAAAACGCCGCGTTTTCGATGTTGCAGCCCGTGTACACCTTCCCGCTCTTCGTGAGCAGCGCCGCTCCCACGCGGAAATGGGAATAGGGCGCATAGGAATGTTTCCGTGCCCGCTGTGCAGCCGCCATCAATTCCGAATCCGTCATTTGCAGATCTCCTCCCAAAAACTTTCGCCGCTCGTCGTCCCCTTCTCCACGCCGAAATACCCGAGCACGGTGGCGGAGATATCCGAAAAGCTTGCGCGCGTACCCAAATCGATGCCCTCTTTCACGCAGTCCCCGCAGATGAGCATGGGCGTATACTCCCGCGAGTGGTCGGTGCACGACGTCGAAGGGTCGCAGCCATGGTCGGCGGTGATGAGAAGGACGTCCTCTTCGCGCATGTCGCCGAGAAACGCGGGCAGAAAACAGTCAAATTCGGTCGCCGCCGCAGCATAGCCTCCGATGTCGTTCCTGTGGCCGTACTTCATGTCGAAATCGACGAGGTTGACAAAACAGAGCCCCGAGAAATCGCGGTTTTGCAGCTCTTTCATGAGCCGCATCCCGTGCGCGTTCGACGTCGTGCGGTAACTCTCCGAGATCCCGCAGCCCGCAAAGATATCATAGATCTTGCCGACCGAGATCGTATCGTAGCCCGCGCGCGAAAGAAGGTCGAGCATCGTATCCGAGGGCGGTTTGAGCGAAAAATCGTGGCGGTTCGCCGTGCGCACAAAGGGATATTCGCCCGCAAAGGGACGGGCGATCACCCTGCCAACATTGTGAGGCAGCACGAGCATCTCGCGCGCGATCCTGCAGTATTCATAGAGGGTCTCCACGGGCACGACGTCCTCATGCGCGGCGATCTGAAAGACGCTGTCCGCCGAGGTGTAGACGATGAGCGCGCCCGTCTCCATATGCTCGGGACCGTAGTCCTTGATGACCTCCGTCCCCGAATAGGGCTTGTTGCAGATGACCTTGCGCCCCGTCCGTTTCTCAAATTCGCGAATGAGTTCTTCGGGAAAGCCATCCGGATAGGTCGGGAGCGGTTCGGGCGAGATGATCCCCGCGATCTCCCAATGCCCGATCGTGGTATCTTTGCCCATGGACTTCTCCGCCAGCCTCGCATAGCTCGCCTTGGGCGAGGGAACTCCGCCTCCTACGCCCTCGATATTGAATAGTCCGAGCGCCGCCAGATTGGGGCAATCGAACGCGGGATGCTTGCGGATCGCTCCCAAGGTATTGCTGCCCTCATCGTGCCACAGGCAGGCGTCGGGGAGTTCCCCTATGCCGAAGCTGTCGAGCACGATCAGAAAAAATCTCTTTGCCACGCTGTTCTCCTTCTTCCGGGTCACGAAAGTTCGAGCGCGATCCGCATCATCGCCGTAAAGGTCGTCTCCCGCTCTTCGGCGGAAGTATTCTCTTCGGGATAGACGAAACTGTCGCTCACGGTGCAAATGCAGAGCGCCTTCTTGCCTGCGCGGGCGGCATTCGCATAGAGCGCCGCGCTCTCCATTTCGACGCCCAAGACCCCCATCTTCGCCCACTGCATGCCGCTGTTTGCGTCGTCGTAGAACATATCCGAGGAGAAGATGTTCCCGACCTTGTAGCGGACGCCCTCTTTTTCGCAGAGGTCCGCGGCGCGGCGGAGCAAGCCGAAGTCGGCGATCGGGCAGAAAGTGCCCGGAAGATTGTACTGCTGCATGTAGTTGCCGTTGGTACAGGCGCCCTGCGCGAGAATGAGGTCTCGCACATGAAGGTCTTTGTCGAACGCGCCGCAGGAACCGACGCGGATGATGGTCTCTACGCCATAGAAATGAAAGAGTTCATAGGAATAGATGCCGATCGAGGGCTGCCCCATGCCCGAGGCCATCACCGAGACGCGCTTGCCCTTATAAGTTCCCGTGTAGCCGTTGACGCCGCGCACGTTGTTGACGAGCACGGGATCTTCGAAAAAGTGCTCCGCGATGAACTTTGCGCGCAGCGGATCGCCCGGCATGAGCACGGTCTCGGCAAAATCGCCGTATTTTGCCGCGATGTGCGGCGTGGGAAGGTTCGCGCTCATAAGAGATGCTCCTCCTTGACGATCTTCACGATGCGGGAGGTCCCCAATCTGTCGGCGCCGAGCGAGATGAACTCCTCGGCGTCCTTGACGGAGGAGATCCCGCCCGCGGCCTTGATCTTGACTCCCGTGCCGACATGCCGTTTGAAGAGCGCAACGTCTTCCCTTGTCGCGCCCGCCTTGGAAAAGCCCGTCGAGGTCTTGATGAAGTCCGCGCCCGCACTCGTCACGATGCCGCACATTGCGATCTTCTCCTCTTCGGTCAGAAGGCAGGTCTCGATGATGACCTTGAGGATCCTGCCGCAGCATGCCGCCTTGACCGCCTTGATCTCGTCCTCGATTTTATGCAGGCGCTTCGCCTTGAGATCGCCGATGTTGATGACCATATCGATCTCGTCCGCGCCGTTCTCGACGGCCTGCGCGGTCTCGAATACTTTGACTTCCTTCGTATTGTAGCCGTTGGGAAAGCCGATCACCGTGCAGATCGCGAGCTTCTCGCCCGCGTATTTTTTCGCTTCGCTCACATAGCAGGGCGGAATGCACACCGAGGCGGTGCCGTATCTGATCCCGTCGTCGATGAGCGCCGCGATGTCCGTCCATGTCGCCGTGACGGAGAGCTGCGTATGATCGCATCTTTTCAAAATTTCCCGAATCTCCATTTTATTTCCTCACTTGGTTTCGATCTTCTTTTATTATAGACGAAACCGCGCCTTTTGTCAATGAAAAAGATAAAATTGAACATACATTGACGCAGACAAAACAAAAAAAGCGTCCGCCGACCGAGTAAACTTTCGGAAGTTTGTGCAAACTGATAGGAGGAGGAGACCATGATAGAGCACGATACGATCGAACTTTTGCGCGAATGCGACGCGGGGATCCAAATGGGGATTTCCGCGATCGACGAAGTCAAGGACCACGTGAAAAACAGGGAATTTTACACGATGCTCGACGATTACCAGCGGGAATACGCCGAACTTCAGAACGAAATGCAGGGCATTTTGCACGAATATCACGACGAAGGCAAGGATCCGAATCCCCTTGCGCAGGGAATGGCGAAGCTCAAGACCGACGTCATGATGGCAATGAAGGACAGCGACGAGGAGATCGCCGACCTTCTGACCGACGGCTGCAACATGGGAATCAAGTCGCTCAACAAGTATCTCAATCAATATGAGGCTGCGGACGGACGGAGCAAGGACTTCACGCGGCGGCTCATCGAGCTGCAGGACAGACAACTCAAAGAGATTTATCCGTATCTGTAAAGAAGCTCTCCCGAAATCCGGGAGAGCTCTATTTTTTCAAGGCAATCACTTTCTTTTGCCGTTTCATTGCGTATTCCAACGCCTTCGCGGCGCCGCCGAACGGATGGA
>CANROI010000065.1 GCA_947632165.1 uncultured Clostridia bacterium | reverse complement strand
TCCGCATCGATACCGAGGACAGCAGAAACGACTTTGCGACCGTGCCCAACCGCGACGCAAAGCTGCAGGATGCGATCGAATATGTGAAGGGAACGGTCACGGTGGACCAATGCGACGGGGCGTATGCGCTCGAGGCGGCCCCCGCGCAGGTCAAGGCGCGCGGGAATTATACGCTCGACTATGAGAAAAAGCCTCTGCGCATCAAGTTCGACAAGAAGCAGAGCATGCTGGGCCTGCACGACGGCAAAAAGTACAAGAATTGGGTGCTGCTCGCCGATTGGAAGGACCTTTCGATGAGCAACAACGCGACGGCGTTCTACTTCGGCAAGACGATCCTCGGCTCGGACGGGTTCTATTCGAGCGACTTTTGCAACGTGGAGGTGTACCTCAACGGCGCCTATTGGGGGATGTACCTCCTTGTGGAGCAGCAGGAGGCGAAGGACGGCAGATCGAGCGTGCCGGAGGTCCCCGAACTCGAGAGCGAGGCGGGCGAGACCGGGTACACGGGAACGGATGTGGGCTATTTCATGGAATACGACGGCTATTACACCGACGAGCGGAACATGCCGAACGGCGCGGGGGACCCCACCTTCGAACTCGACTACAACAACGGCGCGCCGCTCACCCGCTATGACGGCGGGAGGTGGGATCTTTGGGACGTGCAGCGGGGCTACACCCTCAAGAGCGACATCTATGACGACGCGCAGCGCGTCTTCATCCGCAACTACCTCGAAAACGCATACCGCATCGCATATTCGGCGGCCTATGAGGGCAAGCTTCTCCGCTTCAACCAAGACTATACCGCCCTCGAGCCTACGAGCGGATCGGTGCAGGAGGTCGTCTCCGAAGTGATCGACGTGCAGTCGCTCGCCGACATTTACATCCTGAGCGAGATCGCCTGCGATCCCGACCTCGGCTGGTCGAGCTTCTACCTCTCGGTGGACATGAGCGAAACGGGCGGGAAAAAAGTCATCTTCGAGGCACCCTGGGATTATGACTCCGCCTTCGGGATCAAGAACGGCTTTGTCAACAGCGGCGAGGGCGTCTATGCGGGCAACAGCTCCAACCCGTGGCTGCTGCTCCTCATCGGGCAGGATTGGTTCCGGAACATCGTCAAAGAAAAATGGAACAAACTTTGCAATTACGGCGTGTTGGAGCGCTCGCTCGCCCTCGTGGAGGAGTATAAGACGACCCTCTCGGCTGCCTATGAAAAGAACTATACCCGCTGGAAGAGCCGCATCGACTACGGCAACGGCGAGCTCATATGGGAATTGAATACCTACCGCACGCAGGGGGAGGCGGCGGACTACCTCTACCGCTGGCTGCACACGCGGCTGAACTTCCTCAATTCGCTCTGGGGCAATGGCAAAGACGTGCTCGACGAGGACAAGACACCCATCCCCGAGGAGCCCGAAGAGGGCGCAGTGGCCTATCGGTTCGAGGCGGAGCGCTGCGCCTGCACGGGGAATCTGCAAATGGGCGAACATGCCGGGGCAAGCGGCGGGCGCTATCTCGGCTATGTGGACCGCGGCGGCACGATCACGCTCACGGTGACCGCGGCGGCCGATACGAGCGCCTATCTCTTCATCGGATTGGGCAGGCGGAGCATAAGCGCCTCGTTCAACGAATGGTTCTCGCTCAAGGTGAACGGGGCTGCGGTGACGGTGCCCTACCGCCCGATCGGCGCGATCGCCGCGGGGGAAGAGGAATGGTATGCGTGGACGGAATTGAAAGTGGCGCCCGTCCCCCTGAAGGCGGGAACGAACACGCTGGTCTTCACCGTCTGTGCGGAGACCGCCACCAACGTCGATTACTTTGTGCTGTATTCCAAGGCGAAACTCGGATCATGACAAAACGCTTCAACCGCAGGAAAAGGCAGCGGATGTTCCGCTGCCTTTCCGCATTTTATAAGGGGAAAAATTTATGTTCAGCCGTCTCTCAACCGGTCTCACTGGCTGTCTTTATTTTGCTCACGCCGCACAAGGGGCGCACCGTGACGTTGCCCGTCCAGATCGGTTTGCCGAAGCGGGAGACGGAGACGGAAACCTCGACCGTATTCGCGCCGTCATTCGCCTCGAACTTCAGGCTTTCCACCTTCAGGTCGCCGTAAGAGACGCCCGAAAAGAGCGGATCGCCGTCCACTTTATTCTCCTTGTCATATTGGCCGAGGATGATCTTCCCATCTTTGTCGAGGGCGAACCTGTAGTCCGTATTATTCTGATCGATCGCGATCACGAGCTCACAAGTACCATCACCCTCGTTCGTTTTGTCTATTTCGACCGAATACGCGACGCGGAGCACCCCCTGGATGTTCTCGAGCACCTCGTTGCCGAGGATCTCGGCTTGCGAGATATCCTGCATGACGCTCGTTGTGCTCAGCACTGCCGACGTCATGACCGTCGTCATGACCGAAACCAACCCGAGGAGCAAGACGGAAATGAGCATTTCCGTGAGCGTAAACCCTCGCTTTGCGAAGCGCTTTTTCATGACCCACCTCCGGCTTTTTCGCCGTAGGCCGACATGCCGTCCTGCGTGAAGAATTCGATATCCACATCGGAACCCTTTCCTATTGCTTCGCCCTTCTCGGAGGTGGGCTGATAGTGCACGGTAGCCTGCGTGCCGCCTCCTGCGTCCATCTTCTCTTCGAGCACTTCCACGGCTTCGTAAAACGCTTTGTCCTGCTTTTGGGCGGCGAGATCGATGTTCATCGAGGCGGAGTACATGGTGGCGAAGAGCGTTGCGGAGAGGGCGATGATGAGGATCGCGACGAGGATCTCGACGAGCGTTTCGCCCCGCTTCCAATTCCGTTTTTTCATCGTTTTGATCATGCCAAACCTCCCGTCAATAATTCGTTTATAAAGGTCACATTTTCTACGTCAAATTTCAGTGTTCTATAATAAAATTTATCATCATCATGATGGCTCCAATTTCCCACGCCGTCCCCATCAAAGGTCGCTGCGACCCTCATTGTCATCTGATAGTTTTGGTGGTTCCCTTCTTTGACATAGAATTGGAAGAAGAATTCGCCGCCCTGCACAAGAAGGATGACATGTACCGTTCCCATCTCCTCATGGCCGTCCACCTTGAGGTCAAATTCCGATGTCAAGTAGAATTTCCCCGGCTCAAATGCAAACTGCTTCAGCACATTCTCTCCGAAATTATCATCGGCAAAGAAGAGCCCGAGGTCCTTGTAATCAATTATTCCGGGTACGGATAGGATTATAACATCTTGCCATTTTTCGAGCGTATCTTCCTTGTCAGATCGGAAATGGACCTCAGCTTGCTCCAACTTGCTCAGGATGAGTTTTGCCGCGGAGGCGACGGAGAGGTAAGATTGCTGATCCTCTTTTTCGTGCGTGTATCTGCCCGCGTTGGACGTGGCCATGGTGAGCACGAGCGTCCCCGAGAGCACGGCGAGGAAAAAGACGAGGAGCGCAATGAGCACCGACGCGCCGCGGCGCGCCCTGCTTTTCAAACCGTGATTCATACTCCCTCCCTGTTTCTTATTCATTATTTAACTTCCACATAATTCACATGGAGACCGTAATCTTTATCACATATGATAGTTGCGCCCGCCGCGGGCACCCGAATGGTACGATATCCGATCGCTTCTTCGAATTGCTCTTTGTTGACGATGATGTTTGCATAGCTAAGATTTGTCCTACCGCCATTTGCATTCAAGTTGAAGACCTTGACTTCGTCTTTGTCGTCCTCCTTGACTATTTTCCATTCGTTTTCCCCTAACCCCTCCTCGACGGTGATATAATACTTCAGATTCCCAATCTCATCATTGGGATTAAAATCCAAAAGCAGATAGAACCCATAGTGATCCCACATGAGCCGGGTGATGTTCGTCTTCTCGATTCCGGGGTGGAAATTGCTGCCCGTGAGGGGTTTGTAGCTCGACTTATAGTATGTGGCGCTCGCAAAGTCGATGTACTCCTCCTTGTCCTCAGTTCCCTCTTCTCCTTCAACATGGGGGGTGATCTTTGTTGCGCCGTATACTTCCCCATGATCTACGCCCTGGCCGCAGTTTATTTCCGCCTTCGCGGTTTCGGCATCCTTCATGAGTACGGCCTCCTCGGTTGCGGCCTTCTCCGCCCAATAGTAGCTCTTAATCACACCCGGATCAAATACTTGTTCACGAATCACTTCACCTTTTTCATCCAACATTTGGTTTCCGGATTCATCCAACTTCGGCTGCGTAACATAATCTCCGTTTGCATCCTTCCTCGGCACCATAGTGTCGCTTGTGAGCGTCGCGCCGTCCTCACCCAGCGGGAGCCCGTCTATATAGATCGTGTCCTCCTTCAGCGTGATCCCCCGCATCGTGATCGCGCCCGCATCGACGTTTCTCGGATACATCGACCACGGATTATGATAATAGGTGGCATAGTAACTGTCGAATGTAAACGACGCTTTCTTCCCGGTAAGGATCTGGTCAGACGTGGCTGTTTTGTCATAATACTGGATCCAATTCCCCCAAAACTCGGTGTTGCCTTCGGGCATGGGGAAGGGATAGGGTCCATCAATACTCTTATCCGTCCCCGAATCAAACTCCAAATATTTCCAAGTCGTTGTCGTTTTCACATTTTTCCATTCGTCTTTCAGAGCGGTACCGGCCCCGGGCTCGGTCCCGGTATTCGACAGTTTGGCGGTGAGCATCGCCCCCGAACATGCGATGCCGCACATGCCTTTTTGCAGCGAGAAGACATTGCTGTGGTTCGTAGTAGAAAAACGCGCCACGACGTTTGCCGTTACGGGGAGATCGAATCCCGTGGGATAGAGGTAGTAGTTTTTCGTATCGTCCTTGAAGGTGCCGTAGGCGACGGGCGGCACGATCCGCCACCGCACCGCGGAATAGCAATCGGTGGCATAGACGGGCAGTTGTATTACACCCACACCCTTTGGAGAATACGCATTTTTCGAGATGTATGCGATGAGCCCGCCGCCGACGCGCACCATGTGCTGAATGACGCCCGCGGCAAAGCTGTTCTTCATCATCAGCCTGCCCGTTGCTATACCTGCCTTGAATATGCCATGATCGGGGAAATTCGCAGAGATAATCCAATCACGCACGTTGAGATCCGTAGAGTCGTCGGCGCCGACGGAGCCTACGGCTCCCACGAGCCCGCCCGCATAGTATGCCGAGAGCTGGCTTGAAGCATAGCTGCTTTTGATCTGCACATCGCCCACCGTAGCGCCGATGAGCCCGCCCGCAACGAAGCACTCTGTGGGGGGATAATAGTATTCCGGACCGAGGATCGTAGACGCGACGCAGTTTGTAAACGTTGTGGAAGTGGGTTTGGTGCTTTCCTTGCCCCACGCCCCACTCGATTCATAATATGTTTTTACCGACGAGCCTCCGACCGCGACGCCGACGAGCCCGCCGACGACGCTCCCCGAAACACGGTAGCCGGTAATGGGCGCATTAGGCCATTCTTCCCGCGGAGTATTACGGTTTCCCGTCACTTCCAAAGTCTGATCGGGATCGATATAGGCGCGAACGTTTGTGAAGGTGCAGTTTACGGCGATGGCGGCAAGCGCCCCCGACGCCACAGCGCCGTAACCTAAGTTAGGGCTCATGTTATTCGTATCGTTGTTTCCCAAAACGCTTCTCGAAGAGCTGTTTCTCAGCACTTTGGGATTGACGATATCGAGATCTTTGAACGTACAGTTTTCCGCATAGCCAAACAGTCCCCCGAGGTCGGGGCTTCTGCCGCCGAACGTAACGCTGATGATTTTATAGGACCCGCCGCCCAAAGACGCCGGCTTTGTTCCCGAGAGCGTGAAGCTTGTTTTGTTCTTGAAATAGTTTGTATCCACTTGGGCGGCATCCTGGTCGGAGTCATAACCCCACCCCGAATACTTCCCCTTCGTTGTGTTGTCGTCTAACGCTTTATGCACCTTGACGATCTTATCATAGAGCTGCTGGGCGGAAATATCACTCGAAAGCACGGCAGTATTGATTTTGTTCTCCGTTTCGAACACATAGGGGAGATTGTTGAGGTCGCGGACGGAGGAGAGCGTCACCTTGTTCTGAGCCGTGGAGAGCGCATAAAAGTATGGGGTGATGTTCGGGGACCTTATATCCAGAACGCCGTATTCCCCGTTTATCGGATACACGCTTGCCGTGTAGCCGGATTCTTCGGAACCGACCTTTTCCGCTTCTTTCCCAAGCACATACATCTTGACGTGCAGACGGAAGGTCTGGTCTACATCGATGAACGACGTGGCGCTCGCGCCGCTTTCGATACGGCTCCAGATGTCCTCGTCAACAGAATCCCCTCTCATCTCCCAGAAGGAGAGATAGGGGTTGACCTTCTTATTGAACCAATTTGTGATCGACTCCCGCGGATAGAGCATTTCGCTCATCATGGTGGTCACTGCGGGGCTGCTCTGATGCCGCAAATCAGACATCGCATTGCCCCAGTACGCCCGCGTCGTGACCAGGCTGTCGAACGCGAAACGCAGGACTCCGGTTTTTTCCGTTGTCGTCTCCTTTCCTTCTTCCGTGACCGTTTCCGTGACCGTGTGTCTTGCGATCTTGCTCAGCGTGAGAGCGTTATCATAATCCGCCGCGATCTTGAGGTCTACCCACGGCGAGTGAGCATCTAGTGGATTTTGCTGATAGCTCCACACCTTAGATTCCTCAGCGAACATTCCCTCGGCATAGATCAGGACTTCCTTCTTATTTCTGGAGCCGGGCCCATTCGGGATCTCGGCATAGACCTCGATCCCCAATGGTTTGTCCCAAAGCTCCTTATTGCTTTCATTGTAGAATCCCTGCACCATCTGCAGCTCTAAATACAGCTCGTCGTCGTAGCGCCAGACGGCAGTGAACGGCGGCAGACCGTCTTTGCGGGAAAACTCGGGCTTGGGATCCCCGAAGTACGAGCCGATCATGTTTTGGGAAAGATAACCCTCCACCACCGCGGGGAAGAGTTGGGAATTGGGAAGAACAAAATTCATTCCCGATACGGGCTTCTCTTTATCGAGAAAATCGCTCTCGCCGTAAAAGACCTCGAAGATGTCTGCCGTGGTGGGATCATACGCCACGACGATCTTCCCGTTCAGAAGTTCGGAGTCGGTAATCGCCCCCGAGAGGATTTGCTGCCCCACCCTTGCCGTTTCGCCGAAGTTCGCAAAATACCTGGCGTCCATTCCTTCGCTCGTCTGGACCTGCGTTGTCCCCGCGTTCGCGTTGAGCGTATAAAATTCGGAGCCCACCGTCGTGCCCTTGTTCTTCATGCCGTAGAGCTTGCTCTGCACGGCGACCGCAACCGCGCGCGCGTTGCCGTTCATGCCGGCAAGTTTGATCGCCCGAGACTCGGAAATCAAATCGGGCATGGCGATCCCGAGCAGGATCATCATGAGCGCAACGACCAACAGCACCTCGATGAGCGACATCCCGCGCCGATTCCTTAATTTCTTCAAAAATTTCATGCTCCGACCTCCGCCGAAATTGATTATAAAATTCCCCCCGTTTTTTCGGCTGAAAATGTAAGACCGTAGAATAAGCTATTCTATGTATCTGATTGTATGTATTTTACTTCATTTTATGCGAGAAGTCAAGAGGATTTCGGAATTTTCACGGCCGATCTTAAATTTTTTCGATATTTTTCACGAAAAATTCACCTTTCCGCGCCCGAAGATGTACACAGAATAGCTTATTCTATGTACATTCCGAAGTT
>CANROI010000064.1 GCA_947632165.1 uncultured Clostridia bacterium | reverse complement strand
GCGCCTCAGATCCCGCCGATGAATTCCGAAAGCTCGGCATTCAGGCAGATCGACTGTTTTCGGATCTGTTCTGGGCAAAAAGCTTCGCCGTAGTTGATACAGGCGTAGGTCGCTCGCTTGTTCTGCGCGGTCAGCCGCCAAAACGGATACTTGATGATCGCGGGCGTATTGTAGCCCACGCCAAGTTCGAGATAGAGAATATTGTCTTGCTTGTGCTTGCTGATGAACCGCTCGTACCGTTCGCAGGCGGTGTCCCAACCCTCGTCCTGCACAAACTTATCGTCGGCACGCAAATTCATCGTCATCGGCTTTCCGCACACGGGACAGCGCGGAATGAGTTCGGTCGGAATGCGCATCTCCCGTTGCTCCGCTACCATGCGGCGGATAAGTTCCTCGTTGTCATACGTCTGATTGTGGCAGGGCACGGAGCATTGAAACAGCCCGTAGTCGCCCTGCGTGTAGAAGAGCCGATTCTTATCAAAGCCCGCCTTTTGAAAGCAATGATCGACGTTGGTGGTGATGACAAAATAGTCCTTGTCCTTCACGAGGTCGAAAAGTTCTCGGTAGACGGGCTTGGGCGGGTCCATATAGCGGTTGACGAGAATGTACCGCGACCAATATGCCCAATGCTCCTCGGGCGTTCGATAGGGATAAAACCCGCCCGCATACATATCGGAAAAGCCGTATTTCTCCCCGAAGTCGGAGAAATACTTTTCAAAGCGTTCGCCCGAATAGGTGAACCCCGCCGCCGTGGAAAGCCCCGCCCCCGCGCCGATCACAACAATATCGGCGGAGAAAAGCGCCTCGCGGAATCTGTTGATCCGATCCTGTATCATATCCGATTTCCGTTGCGCACGGGAGCGCGGCCGCATTTTGCGGCCGCGCTCCCGTACCTCTCCGATTCAGCCGATGACTGCGTCCGACGCGGTATAGGCTCCGAGCGAATTTTCTTTGACCTGAATGCAGATATATCTGATCGCGCACGTATCCGCCGCGAAAAATCTGCGTTTGGCGGCGGGAGAGATCCGCAGCCAATCGCCCGCCTTGAGCGGAACGGTCTCCCCGTCGATCTCGGCCCTGCCCTCGCCCTCGAGGATGCCGTAGATCTCCTCGTTCTCCTTGTGCGCATGCACAAAGGGGACGCTCGCGCCCGCCGGGAGCGCATTGATACTGATCTCCGCACCCGTGAGACGGAGCGCATCATGCAATTCGATGCGGGCCTCGTCGCCCGTACTGATCTTGCAGAACTTGTTTGCCATAAAATACCTCCGAAAAATGAATTTTATATGATACCCATAGGATAGCACACGGAAAACAAAATGTCCGAAAAGTTACAAATCTGTTATCCGATAATCATTTGGTAACATAGTTTCCATTCCGAACCATTGACAGAGCCCGCTGCCCTGTGCTATAATGGCGGTAACTTACCAAGAGGAGATAACAATGATGTTGACAAAGGACGAACTGCCCGAATGCCCCGTTGCGACGACCGTGCAGCTCATCGGCAACAAGTGGAAACTCTTGCTGATCCGCAATCTGGTCTACAACGGAAAACAGCGTTTTACCGATTTTATCAAGACGATCCCCTCCATCAGCAAAAAGGTGCTGACGGATAATTTGCGCGCGCTGGAAGAGGACGGACTCATCGAGCGGGAAGTGTTTGCCGAAGTGCCGCCGCGCGTCGAATATTCCCTCTCTCCGCTCGGCATGTCGCTCCGTCCCATTCTCGACGCCATGTCGGATTGGGGAACGGAATACAAGAGCAACCTGCAATGACCGCCTTCCCGGCAAAAAGACGACAACGAATGAGCGCTCCCTTGCGGGAGCGCTCGCTTTCTCTTTCGATCTTACAGCTCTGCGAAATACTTGATGGTGCGGACCATCTGAGAGGTGTAGGAATTTTCGTTGTCGTACCAAGCGACGACCTGGACCTGATAGGTGTCGTCGTCGATCTTCGTGACCATCGTCTGGGTCGCATCGAAGATGGAGCCGTGGGTCTCGCCGATGATATCGGAGGAGACGAGCTGTTCCTCGGTGTAACCGAAGGAAGCGGAGGCGGCGGCCTTCATTGCGGCGTTGATGGAAGCCTTCGTGATATCCTGACCCTTGACGACCGCGACGAGGATGGTCGTGGAGCCGGTGGGGACGGGAACGCGCTGAGCGGAACCGATGAGCTTGCCGTTGAGTTCGGGAATGACGAGGCCGATCGCCTTCGCCGCGCCCGTGGAGTTGGGCACGATGTTGCAGGCAGCGGCGCGCGCACGGCGGAGATCGCCCTTGCGGTGAGGTCCGTCGAGCACCATCTGGTCGCCCGTGAAGGCGTGGACGGTGGTCATGATGCCGGAGACGATGGGATAGGCGTTGTTGAGCGCATAGGCCATGGGTGCAAGGCAGTTCGTCGTGCAGGAAGCCGCGGAGATGATGGTATCCGTCTTCTTGAGGCTCTTTTCGTTGACGCCGAACACGATGGTGGGCAGATCGTTGCCCGCGGGAGCGGAGATGACGACCTTCTTGGCGCCCGCTGTGATGTGCGCCTGGGACTTGTCCTTCGAGCAGTAGAAGCCCGTGCATTCGAGGACGACATCTACGCCGATCTCTCCCCAAGGAAGGTTGACGGCGTCTTTCTCTTTGTAAATTTTGATGGTCTTGCCGCAGACGGTGATCGTGCCGGCTTCGTCATCAGCGGAGACGGTATCCGCATGTGCATATCTGCCCTGCGCGGAATCGTACTTCAGAAGATGCGCAAGCATCGTGGGGCTGGTCAGATCGTTGATGGCAACGACTTCGTACCCTTCGGCACCGAACATCTGACGGAACGCAAGACGGCCGATGCGACCGAATCCGTTGATTGCAACTCTTACATTAGCCATGATAGAAATATCCTCCGATTCGGCTCCGCTTTCCGCGAAGCCGTACTTTTACGCTATTATCTTACCACATTTTTTCGCGTTCGTCAACGCTTTTTGAAAATTTTCCCAAATTCCCCCATATTTGCGCCAAGGCGGCCCCACGGGGAGCGGCGGACGCTTCGGCTACGCCGACAAAATTCCCCTCCGCGGTGCAAAATCCCCCGTTTTTCGGGCGGAGGGCGGGTCATAGGTTAGGGCAAGAGGTAAAGCTATGAAATTATCCGAACTGATCGGCGCGCCCGTCCTCGATCCCGCAGGGAAACGGATCGGCTACGTCAAGAGCATCTACGCAAGCAAAACGCTCGAAGCGCTCGCCTCGCTCGGCTGCGCCACAGAGGAGGAAGAGACGTTCTTCGTGCCCGCCCGCGCCGTGCTCGGGACAGGAGAGGCGGTCACCGTGGGGAAAGCGCGTCTCAAGGCGCCCGCGGGCGTCCCCTCCCCCATCGGGAAGGCGGTGTTCGACTGCCGCGGCAACTACCTCGGCAGAGCGTCGGAACTGATCGCCGAACGGGAGGGCGCGCTGCTCGTGCGGGGGCGGCTCCCCCTTGCGCTGCCGCTCAAAAGCCTCGCTGCGGGGGACGCGGTCATCCTCTACCCGGGCAAGGGACGCCCCGCCGCACACCCGAAGCCGCGCACGTCTGAAGCGCCGAAAGACGGATTCGACCGCTTCGGTTTGCTCGGGAGGCGGGTCCTGCGGCCCGTGTTCGACCGCGGAGAGCTGCTCGCCGGCGCGGGAGAGACGGTCACCTCCGCCCTGCTCAAGCGGGCGCATGCGCGCAACCGGCTGCTCGAACTCGAGGCGAGCACCCTCGCGTGACAGAACAGAAAAAGCGGAACGGCGAACCGTTCCGCTTTTTCGGGTAACAGATATCGGACTGCGCCGCAACATGCGGCGGCAAAGTCGCTTAGGCGGTGTAGTCGAACACGAGGTTCGCTTCGCAGCCATCCCACCAGGCATCGATGGCGGTGGTGAACTTTGAGGAGCCCCAGACCGAATAGAGATCGCGCTCGGAGGCCTCGAAGTAGATGGTCTGATCGGAAGTGAATCCGTTGAAGATGCCCTTGCCGACCTTGCAGACCTGCTTCTTGACGACGAGTTCGAGCTTGACGCAGCCTGCGAAGCAGAAATCGCCGAATTCGGAGACGGAGGGCATCTCCACCGTTTGAAGCTTGCTGCAGCCGTTGAAGAAGTTTTCGCCGAGGAAGCAGACATTGCTCGGAAGCTTCACGGACTCGAGCGAAGCGCAATCCTGGAACACGGCGGTGCCGAGATGGTTGACCGCACCGGTGATATTCTCGCTGACGATCACCGCTTCGGGGATGACGATGGAGGTGATGCCGCTGCCCTTGAACGCGCTGTTGCCGATCCTGTTGATCGACTGAGGCAGTTCGATCTCGGTAAGGGAAATGCAGCCCGCGAACATCTCATTGCAGACCGCCGTCTGACCTGCCGCGAACGTAAAATCGGTGAGATCCGCACAATCCTTGAAGAGGGACTGGGCAACCGCGCTGACGGAACCCAACGAACCGTAGCTGAACATAGGAGCATTGATCGCGTTGTATTCGACCGTGCGGAGCTTGCTGCCGGCAAAGGCGGAATTTCCGATGGAGGTCACCGTTTCGGGTACGACGACGCTCTCGAGCCCGCTGCCGTTGAAGGCGGAGAGCCCGATATATTCGACGCCCGTGAGGTCGAACGACGTGAGCGACGTGCAGTTCTGGAACATATACATCGTGATCGCCGTAGCGGGCTCCGCGAAGGTGACTTTGGTCAGATCGCCGCATCCCGCAAACTGATAGCCGTAATAGGTGATCGTCCCGTTCGTCGCCACGCTCTTGATGAAGGAGACGGGGCCTTCGAAGGTGATCTCCTTGAGGGCGCTCTCCGAGAAGGCGTAGTCGCAGATCGTCTCCACCGTGGCGGGAATGGTGATGTACTCGACTCCGCTCCGGTAGAATGCGTAGCTGTCGATCGTGGTGAGGCTCTCGGGGAAGGAGACATCCTTCACATTTTCGCAGCCGATGAACGCGCCGTAGCCGATCGAAACGCCCTCTTCGAGCACGAGCTTGCCATCGGGAATCTCCTTGCCGGCGGGATAGCACCAGATCGTATGATCGGAGGTGTAGAGCACGCCGTCTTCGGAAGTGTAGCCGCTGTGTCCGCTTGCGACATCGATCTTGGTGAGATACGGGCAGGAGGAGAATGCGCAGTAGCCGATCGTGGTGAGCGTCTGAGGGATATAGACCTCTTCGATCCCGCACCCCGTGAGCGCATAGCGGCTGAGGAGTTCGATGTGAGTGAGATCGATCTCCTTGAGCTTGAGGCAGCCGTTGAAGGCGTAGCCGCCGATCCTCGTTACATTGGCGGGAAGGATGACCGTTTCAAGATCTTCGCAGCCCTGGAACACATAAGAGCTGGACGATTCGGAGCAGGTGCTCGCAGCAGAGCCCAAATACTTCAACCCGGTCAGCTTGGAGAGATTGATGCTCGTAAGGCCGCTGTTCTCAAAGGTATGGGTGCCGAGGTAGGTGATGGTTTCGGGCAGCTCGATCGTCTTGAGCGATTTACAGTTCAGGAACATTTCATTCGAGAGCGACGTTGCCTGGATGCCGGGCTCGAACACAACCGTGCGCAGCGCCGTGCAACCCGAGAAGATGTCGATCTGGAACGTCTTGATCGAGGCGGGGATGGTGATCTCTTCGAGCGAAGTGCAGCCGTTGAAGAGGTTGCTCGACAAAACCGTGATGCCGTTCCCGATCTTCACATCGGAGAGGTTCGTGCAACCGTTGAACACGCCGGAACCGAACGTTGTGGTCAGCGTTCCGGGAAGTTCGACGCTCGTGAGCGCCGTGCAGCCCTGGAATGCGGCGGTGCCGAGGCAGGTAGCGCCCGGATCGAAGTGGATCGTATGCAGCGAAGTGCAGTAGCGGAACACATAGGAGCCCATCGCTTTGGAGGTGCTCGTCATCCCGGCAGGGATCGTGACCTCTTCGAAGCCGCAATACTCGAAGCAGCTGTTGCTGAGCAGTAACACATGGTCGATATTGATCGACTTGAGGCTCGTGCAATTATAGAAGGTCTTCGCGCCGAGATAGAGGCAGGATTCGGGCAGGATCACCGACTCAAGCTTTGTGCAGTCCGAGAACAGGCTGGACTCGCTCGAGGTGCTTGTGGGCTTGGTCGTTGCCGCAGCCAGGATCTGCGTGAGAGAGGTAAGGTTCGAGAGGTCGATCTCCGTGAAGCCGCAGTTCATGAACGAACCCTTCCCGAGGAAGGTGACACTATCGGGGATCTCGATCTCGTGCAACGATACGCAGTTCTGGAACATATAGTTGCCGAACTTGGTGACCTCGGGAGCGTTCACAATCGTGACTTTTTCGAGCGCAGAGCAATTTGCGAACACGGCGGTGCCGTAATTTGCGGAGGCGGGCAGCTTGAACTCGCCCTTCAAACCCGAGTTGAAGAAGGCGAAGCCGCCGATCGAATCGAGCTTATCGGGCAACCCCGTGATCTTTTTGAGGGAGCGGCAGTTATCGAACGCGCTATCGCCGATCGTCTTGAGCAGGCTGTCCTCTTCGATGATGACTTCCTGCAGGTTGGTGCAGCTACGGAATGCGTTGGCGCCGATCGACTGCACGTTTCTCGGGATATACACCGTGGTGATGTTCGTCATCCCCTGGTAAGCGGCGACGCCGATCGTGTTGACATCTTCATCGATTCTGACCACGTTCTCCGGAGCATCCGCATACGCGAACCGGATCGCGGTGCCATCTGCATTGTAGAGGACGCCGCCCTCTACGCTGAAGTTCTCGTTGCCCGGTGCAACGGTGATGAGCTCGAGGGAAGGGCATTTGATCAATGCGTTGCCCAAATCCGTGATCGAAGTGGAGAGATGCAGGCGCTTGAGCAGTATGCTGCCCTCGAAGAGGTTATCGCCGAGCGTGATTTTATTCGAAGATTCGGGGAATTCGAAATGTTCGAGTCCGGTCTGCAGGAAGGCTTTCAGTGCCACCTTTTTCAGCTGGCTGCCCTCTTCGAATGTGACTTCCTTCAGGGCGTAGCAACCCTCGAACTGATTCTGTTCGATCGTCTGCAGGCTCGCGGGGAACTTGATCGAGACGAGCGACGTGCAGAACTTGAAGTTCTGTCTGTCGAGTTCTTCCAGCACGGAGCCCTCTCCGAATTCCACCTTTGTCAGCTTGTTGCAACCAAAGAACACACTGCCGTCGAGGACCTTGAGCTTGCTGCCTGCGGGGAAGATGGCTTCCGTAAGGTCACAGAACTCGAACGCACCCGATCCGATGGTCTCGAGCGAGACAGGCGCATGGAAGACGGAAAGATTTGTGCAGGCAAACGCATCCATACCGATCTCGGTGACCCCTTCCCGGAAGTCGAACTCGGAAATTTCACTATCGGAGAACGCGTCGCGGTCGATCACCTTCAGCTTGCTGTCTTCGGGGATCTCCACCTCGCGGAGCGAAGTTCCGCTGAACGCATATTGGCCGATCGTCTCCAGCGAAGCGGGAAGGCGGATAGAGGTCAAAGAAGTGCAGCCCTGGAAGATCTTGTAACCGAGCGACTGCAGCCGCTCCGGCAAAACAACTTCCGAGAGCGAAATGCATTGACGGAACACGCCGACCGCAGAGGTCTTGGTCGAACCGATCGTGAGCGGTTTGTCGCCCTCTTCGAATTCCAGATCGACGAGCGAATAGCATTGGTAGCACAGGCTATCGGGCAACAAGGTGACCGTATTGGGGATAAACAGCTTCTCCAAATGTTCGCAGCTATAGAAAACGTCTTCGCCGAA